>NZ_CP018155.1:1215000-1485000 GCF_001889045.1 Tenacibaculum todarodis
CCAGACCATTTAAAAGGTAAAACTTTAATTCAAATTAGCGATATCCATATTGGAAATAGATTCGATTATCAATATATAATTGATTCATTCAAGAAAACACAATTATTAAACCCAGATTTTGTTGTTTACACAGGCGATTATGTTTCTTACGAAAATGAAGAACAATTCTCACAATTAGAAGAAGTTTGTAAACACATTGTAAAAGGTAGATTTGGTACAGTTGGTATTTTAGGAAATCATGATTATGGTAAAAATTGGGCTGAGCAAAATGTTGCAGATAAAATATCTTCAATATTAGAAAAATCTGGAGTTTCAGTTTTAAGTAATGAAGAAAAAAATATAAACGGATTAAATATTATTGGTTTAGATGATTATTGGGGATTGAATTTTAATCCAAAAAAAATAATGAATAACCTAGATAATGAAAAAGCTAATGTAGTTTTATGCCATAATCCTGATGTTTGCGATTTAGATGTATGGAACAACTATAAAAGTTGGATTTTATCTGGTCATACACATGGCGGACAAGTTAAACCGCCGTTTTTGAATCCACCTCTTTTACCAGTAAAAAACAAAAAATATTCCTCTGGAAAGATTAATTTAGAAGATGGTAGAACATTATACATAAATAGAGCTTTAGGTCATTTATGGCAGGTTCGATTTAATGTTAGGCCTGAAATTACAATTTTTGAATTAGAATAATACTTTAAAAAATGCAAAAACTTACCGCAATATTAGTAGAAGATCAACCTAATGCGTTGGCAATGTTACAGCAAGATCTGGAAACACATCATGCAGAAATAGAAATTATTGGTACAGCAAAAAGTGTTGTTGAAGCTTCAAAACTATTAAGAAAACAACAGCCAGATATTTTGTTTTTAGACATTATGTTAGGAGACGGAACTGGTTTTGATGTGTTAGAAATTCATCCAGATTTAACTTCAAAAATTATCTTTGTAACTGCAAGTGATGAGTTTGCTTTAAAAGCCTTTAAATTCTCAGCAATAGATTATGTTTTAAAACCCTATGCTATTGAAGATTTAGACATTGCTATTGACAAAGCTAAAAGTCAAGTTAAACCAAATAAAGAGCAACTAAACGTTCTGCAAGACTCTATTAATCAACCAAATACAAGACCTAAAAAGATTTCTCTACATACTTCAGATAAAATTGTAGTTGTGAGTTTAGATACAATTGTTCGTTGTGAATCAGACAATAATTATACAGAATTTTTTATGCAAGATGGAAGTAAAATTTTAGTTTCTAAAACACTAAAATTTTATGCAGATATGTTAAAAGAATTCAACTTTTTACGTGTACATCAAAGTCATTTGGTAAACCTACAATATGTAAAAGAGTTTATAAAATCTGATGGAGGTTATATTGTTCTAAAAGACAAAAAAACAATTCCGGTTTCAGTAAGAAAGCGTGCTGAAGTTGTTAGTGCTTTAAACTTTATGTAAACAAACAAAGCCTTTCCATTTCTGAAAAGGCTTTGTTATTTTGGGTGGAAGACGGGATTCGAACCCGCGACCCTCGGTACCACAAACCGATACTCTAACCAACTGAGCTACAACCACCATATAATTGCGGGTGCAAATATACTTTAATTTTTAATTTACAACAAAAGAAAAAATAAATAATTTTAATAAATTCTTTATTTTAGATTCCTGTTTCCGCAGGAATGACAATTTTACGGATACCTTTCATGCAAACATGAAAGGACTTTTTTATTACTAAATTAATTTATCTAAATTTTCTACAGCAACGTAACGCTCTGTTGTAAAACCTTCTGCGTGCTCTACTCCTATTAAACGTCCTAAGTCTCTTGCTCTATAATCTACACTTTCTGTAAAGTTTTTACTTGTAATTGGTGTTTGAGGCTCTGTACTTTTAGGGTCGTAAAATTGTGAAGAATACGCCATTACAGCATCTATCTTAGTTTCCATAAAACCAGTTACATCAACTACAAAATCAGGTTCAATGTTTTTCCATTGTATATAATGATACACTTGTTTTGGTCGCCATTTTTCTTGCTGCTTACCTGCTACTTCAGTTTCAATCTTTAACAATCCACTTAAAAAACAAGCATCTGAAACTAATTTACTTCCTTTTCCATGATCTATATGTCGGTCATCAATTGCATTACACAATACAATTTCGGGTTTGTATTTACGAATCATTTTTATAATCTCTAACTGATGTTCTTTATCATTTATAAAAAAACCATCAGCAAAACCTAAGTTTTCTCTTACGGAAACTCCAAGAACTTTAGCAGCGTTTGTAGCTTCTACATCACGTATTTCTGCTGAACCACGCGTACCTAATTCTCCACGAGTTAAATCTACAATTCCTACTTTTTTTCCTAAAGAAATTTCTTTTGCTATAGTTGCTCCTGCTCCTAATTCTACATCATCTGGATGTGCGCCAAAAGCTAATATGTCTAGTTTCATTTTATTAAAGTGTATTTGTTTATTCGTGTTTTTGTTTACTGAATACAGCAACTGAACACTGCTTACTGCAAACTCTTTATTGCTTGTTCAATATCGGCAATTAAATCTTCTGGCTCTTCTATTCCAACTGAAAATCGTATTAATCCATCTTTTATTCCTCTTTCTAAACGTTCTTCTTCACTTAGCAAAGCATGTGTAGTTTGTACAGGACTTACTGTTGTACTTTCTAAACCTGCTAAACTCATAGAAGATTTAATCAGTTTTAAATTACGCTGAAAATCCATCGCATCTAGATTTTCATTCAATTCAAAAGCTAACATTGCTCCAAAACCTTTCATCTGTTTTTTTGCAATTTCATGTTGAGGATGGCTTTTTAAACCCGGATAATAAACAGCATCAATATTTGAGTTTCCTTCTAAATATTCAGCCATAATTTGAGCGTTTTTAGTTTGCTCTTTTACGCGTAAATTCAATGTTTTTAAGCTTCTTTCTAATAACCAAACGGTTTGATCGCTTAAATTTCCTCCTAAATTAATTGCCGTATTCCAAACTTGCTCAATATGTTCTTTTGAACCCGCAACTGCTCCAGCAGAAATATCTGAATGTCCGCCCATATATTTTGTTGCAGAATGAATTATAATATCAATTCCAAAATTTGTTGGAATTTGATTTATTGGCGAAGCAAACGTATTATCAATCATTGTTAAGATATTATTTTGCTTTGCAATAGTTGAAATAGCTTGCATATCCGTAATTCCTAACAACGGATTTGAAGGTGTTTCAATATATAAAATCTTTGTGTTTTCTTTAATTAAAGAGATAAAATCTTCCACTTTATCACTTGCTGTAAACGAATATTCTATTCCATATTTATCAAATTCAGAAACTATAAAATTATAGGTTCCTCCATAAATAACTTGCTGAACTACAACATGATCTCCTCGTTTTAAAAAAGCCAACATTGTTGAGGAAATGGCCGCCATTCCTGAGCTAAAAATTAACGCATCTTCCGTTTGTTCTAATGCGGCAATCTTTTTACATAACATTTCTTGGTTTGGCGTGTTGTAATATCTAGGATATCGTTTTACATCAACACCATCAAAAGCATAGGAAGTTGCCATAAAAATAGGCGAAATTGCTCCTTTAAATTGTGTGTCTTTTACTTCGCCAGTGTGAACACAGGTTGTGTTTATTCCAAGTTTTTTATTCATAATTTATAAGTGTAAATGTTGAAGAAAAATAATATTTTTTATTTTGTTCATATACTGAACAATAAAAAGTGTCTTTTGTAATTAAATTAACCACTTTAAATTTATCAATGTAATAATCTGAATCTTTATTTATATTTAAAATTTTATATTTATTGGTATCAATAGTATTTCTGTAATTTTCGGTTTCTTCCTTTTTTAATTCTAACATAAAATTTCTCCAACTTACTTTACCTTCAGAACAAATATCTCTTTGTTGTTTTTGAATATCGCCCCAAACAAATTCATAAATTGAATCTTTTAATGTTAAAGCATCCATTTCTAAATATTTATCGTACTTAGTTGACTTATTTATAGGATTAACTACTGTTGGTCTGCTTTTATAAAAATTATAAAAAGTTCTTTCTTCAGGTGCAATTGTTGGAATGTCAATTTGATAAAAAATTGTTGTGTCATTCATTTTTTTACCAATCAGAATAACATCAACTCCAAAGCTTCTTTTATAACCGTTATCATACAAATCACCACAAGAAACATCTTTGGTAACTTCAAAAGGCAAAATAGAAATTTGTTTTTTCTCACAAGAAGAAAGAATCAGAGTCACAACCAATAAACAAATAAACTTTTTCACAGATAAACTTTTAACAACAGCTAATTTACTAAAACCAATTCTAATCATTACAAGAATTTCAATATCTTCGCTTTATATGATTACAGTAACAATTATTGGTAATGGAAATGTGGCAACACATCTTACAAACGCTTTTTCTAAAACTAAAAACGTAAATGCTACACAAGTTAATTCTAGAGAATTAAAAGCTGTTCCGCAAGCGGATGTTACTTTAATCGCGGTTTCTGATGATGCTATAGCTGAAGTTTCTTCAAAAATTAAAAACTCTTTTGTAGTACATACATCTGGAAGTGTTTCCTTAAACTCTTTGCAAAACAAGACTAGAAAAGGTGTTTTTTATATGCTACAGACTTTTTCTAAAGATAAAGAAGTCAATTTTTCGGAAGTTCCGTTTTGTTTAGAAACAGAAAATGAAGGTGATAAAAAACTACTTGAATCTTTAGCAAAATCAATCGGAAAAAAAATTTATTCAATTAGTTCTGAACAAAGAAAAGTATTGCATGTTGCAGCCGTTTTTGTAAATAATTTTACAAATCATATGTATAAAACCGGAAACGATATTTGCGAAGAATACAACGTTCCATTTGAAATTTTACAACCGTTAATTAAAGAAACGGCTCAGAAAATAGAAACAATATCTCCAATAGAAGCACAAACTGGACCTGCAGTTAGAAACGATAAAAAAACAATAAAAAATCATTTAGATTTGCTGAACAAAAAACAACAGAAAATCTATAAAACAATCACAAAATCTATCCGAAATGGAAATTAGCTACAAACAATTATTACCAAATATAACTACCTTAATTTTTGATGTCGATGGCGTTTTAACAAACGGAATTGTAACTATAATGCCAGACGGAGAAATGATAAGAAACATGAATATTAAAGATGGTTATGCATTAAAATCTGCTGTAAACGCAGGATTTAATGTTTGTATTATTTCTGGTGGAACTAACGAAGGTGTAAGAACTCGTTTAGCTAATTTAGGTATTAAAGATATTTATTTAGGCGCTCACGATAAAATAAAACAATACAACGAGTTGGTTGAAAAGTATAATTTACAACCAGAAAACGTATTGTATATGGGAGACGATGTCCCAGATTTTCCTGTAATGAAATTAGTTGGAATGCCATGTTGCCCAAATGATGCTGCAAGAGAAATTCAGCAAGTTTCTAAGTATATTTCCGACAAAAAAGGTGGCGAAGGTTGTGTACGTGATGTTATTGAACAAATTATGCGCGTTCAAGGAAAATGGAACGGAAATTTTGATGCCAAATATGACTAAAAACGTGTAATCGTTGAATTGTTTATTTATGTGGTTTTTGAGTCTAAATAAACATTCTGTCACTTCGAGTGGTTTTTCTGAAGAATGAAGAAAAATTGTATCGAGAAGTCTCACTAAAAAAATGGAATGATTTTTGAAATTATTCAACAATAAAGCCTCTTATAATGAAAAAACACCTCTTAACACTTTTAGTTTTTACACTAACATTTTCTGTAAACGCACAAACCATATTTGGTAAATGGGAAAATAGGGATGAAGAAACTAATAAAGTAGATTCTGTTATTGAAGTCTATGAGAAAAACGGAAAAGCTTATGCAAAAATTATTGAGATTACAGATATAACTCACAAAAATGATATTTGTATTGAATGTAAAGGCAAACTTAAAAATGAACCTATTCTTGGAATGCACATTCTAAACGGATTAAAAAATAAAGGTGATGAATGGAGCGGAGGAAAAATTTTAGATCCAAAAAATGGAAAAGAATACAAATGTTATATTAAATTAGAAAACAAGAACAAACTAAAAATACGTGGTTATATTGGTTTTGCTGCTTTTGGTAGAACTGCATATTGGTATCGTAAAAAATAGTGCTCAGTTTTAAATTATTAATTTTTAGTTACTTAAAACTAAAAATTTAATTTTTCTTCTCCAACATTGGTACAAAAGCAAAATCTCCAAGTTCGTGTTTTTCGAATTCTTTTGGTGATTTTCTAATAAAGAGCGTCATTATTTGTGTGGTATCTCCAACAGGAATTAACAACTTACCTCCTACTTTTAATTGACTTAACAACGGTTTTGGCACAAATGGTGCACCAGCTGTTACTATGATTTTATCGAAAGGAGCTTGTTCTGGTAAACCTTTATAGCCATCTCCAAAAATTAATTTCTTTGCTCTATAGCCTAATTTTGGTAAGAACAAAGATGTTTTCTTAAACAATTCTCGTTGTCTTTCTATGGAATATAATTCTGCTCCCAACTCCAACAAAACAGCTGTCTGATAACCCGAACCTGTACCAATTTCTAAGACTTTATCGCCTGGTTTTACTTCTAAAGTTTGCGATTGAAATGCAACTGTATAAGGTTGAGAAATGGTTTGATCTGCAACTATAGGAAATGCTTTGTCTTGATAAGCATGTGCTTCGAAACTAGAATCTATAAATAGGTGTCTAGGAATCTGTTTGATAGCTTTCAAAACTTTTTTATCGGTAATTCCTTTGGCTTCTAACACAGCAGCTAACTGATTTCTAAGTCCTTGATGTTTTGCAGTATCTTTCATATTTGTGAAGTTAAAAATAGTAATTAATCTAAATAAATTACTCGATAATTGAGATTAATTAATAATAATTTTCAATCCTGTTTAACTACTAATTTCTTTTTAAGACTCCACAAGTTTCTTTATAAGAAATATGCTATAAAATTGTATCTTTGTTTTCGTTGGTTTTTTTCAGAAAAACCAATTAAAAAACAATCAATAAAATACTTTTTATATGTTAAAAGCAGGCGTTTTAGGAGCTGGTCATTTAGGTAAAATTCATCTTCGTTTATTAAATCAATCAGAAAAATATGAGTTAGTAGGTTTTTATGATCCATTTACTGAAAATGCAGAAAAAGTTGCTAAAGAATTTGGTTATAAATTGTTTTCTTCAGTAGAAGATTTAATTGACGCTGTAGATATTGTTGATATTGTAACTCCTACACTATCGCATTTTGATTGCGCAAAACAAGCCATAGAAAAAGGGAAACATATTTTTATAGAAAAACCAATTACTAATACGTTGCAAGAGGCTGAAGCTATTAGAACGTTAGCAAGCCAAAAACATATTCGTGGTCAAGTTGGTCATGTAGAGCGTTTTAATCCTGCTTTTATTGCCGCTAAAGATAAGATTGAAACTCCTATGTTTATTGAATGTCATCGATTGGCAGAATTTAATCCGCGTGGAACCGATGTTCCTGTTGTGTTGGATTTAATGATACATGATATTGATATTATTTTATCGGTAGTAAAATCTAAAGTGAAAAATGTACACGCAAGCGGAATTTCAGTTATTTCTGAAACTCCAGATATTGCAAATGCAAGAATTGAGTTCGAAAATGGTTGTGTAGCCAACTTAACGGCAAGCCGAATTTCTATGAAAAATATGCGTAAAACACGTTTTTTTCAGAAGGATGCTTACATTTCTGTTGATTTTCTTGAGAAAAAATCTGAGGTTGTAAAAATGAAAGACGCTCCTGAAAATCCTGGTGAATTTGCCATGATTTTACAAAATGCTGAAGGTGTTAAAAAACAAATCTATTTTGAAAACCCAACAGTTACACCAAACAATGCAATTTTAGATGAACTAGAATCTTTTGCTGATGCTGTAAATAATAATACTGTTCCTGTGGTTTCTTTAACTCAAGGAACGGAAGCACTTAGAGTTGCACAAATGATTATTGATTGTTTTTAGAAAAGTTAGAAGAAGGAAGTATGGAGAAGGAAGGAAGTTAGCAAGTACGTGCGTTAGGGATTGAAACAGCATCCTTTTTTGAAGAATGAAAAAAAGATATAGTGGAAAGCCCGTTAAAACGCCCATATTTCGACTACACTCAATACAAGAAAAATATTAAAAATAAAATACATATAAAATGAAAAACATAGCTGTTATTGGAGCTGGAACAATGGGAAATGGAATTGCGCACACGTTTGCTCAATTTGATTATAATGTTCAATTAATTGATATTTCGCAAGCGAGTTTAGATAGAGGAATTGCAACGATTACCAAGAATTTGGATAGAATGGTTGCGAAAGAAAAAATTTCTGAAACCGATAAAAACAGAACTTTAGGAAATATTACTACCTACACTTCTATAAAAGAAGGTGTGCAAAATGCTAATTTGGTGGTAGAAGCTGCTACTGAAAATGCAGATTTAAAAGGTAAAATTTTTAAAGAATTGGATGAAGTTTGTCCTGCTGATACAATTTTAGCTACAAATACTTCTTCAATTTCTATTACTCAAATTGCGGGTGTTACTAAAAGACCTGAGTTGGTAATTGGAATGCATTTTATGAATCCTGTACCAATTATGAAATTGGTTGAAATTATTAGAGGTTATAATACTTCTGATGAAACAATGGATTTTATTGTTGATTTGACCAAAAAAATTAATAAAATTCCGGTTGAAGTAAATGATTATCCTGGTTTTGTGGCAAACCGTATTTTAATGCCAATGATTAACGAGTCTATAGAAACACTTTACAACGGAGTTGCTGGTGTTGCAGAAATTGATACTGTTATGAAATTAGGAATGGCACATCCGATGGGACCTTTACAATTAGCTGATTTTATTGGACTTGACGTTTGTTTGTCTATCTTAAATGTAATGTATGATGGATTTAAGAATCCGAAATATGCGCCTTGTCCATTATTAGTAAACATGGTGAATGCTGGTAAATTAGGTATAAAGTCTGGTGAAGGTTTTTATGATTATTCTGAAAGTAGAAAAGCTGAGAATGTTGCAAAAATGTTCTCTTAATACTTATATATTATTATTGATTTTTGTCTGTATGATTTCTTATTCATACGGACAAGAATCTAACAAAAGTAAGTTCTCTCCATATAAAATTGGCTTGCTTTTTAATCATGCAAACGAAAAGAATTTTCTGTTTGATGATAAAGATTACTCTTATCAAACCAATACTTATAAAGCACAACTATTTTACAAATTAGGTTCTTGGAAGCAACTTAATTTTGAATTGATTGCACAACCTCAAATTCAGTTTTTACGTCATAAATTATTAAATCCATCTTTTGTACAACCAAGATATGGAGACAATTATTTGGAGTTACGTGAAATATACGTAAAAAGAAAAGCTATGAATTTATATAGTTTAGAGTTTGGGTTGGGTATAAAAAAACAACTCACTACTAAACTAGACACACAGTTTACAATTGGACTTGGGTTTTCTTATATTGATACAGAAACGGAGCGTTTAGCAAAAGGGTTTACGTTTATAGAAAACTTTTCTTTAGGTTTTAATTACCAAACCTCAACTAGAACTTTTATCTATTTAGGAAGTAACTTTGGACATGTTTCTAACCTTAATTTTGAATTACCTAACGACGGTTATAATGTTCTAGGTATTGAAGTTGGTTTTAGTTATTTGCTTCAATAAATATATATATTTATGGATTCCTGCTTTCGTAGTAATGACAGGAAACAAAAAAGAGGAAATTCAACTTAATGAATCTCCTCTTCAATCTAACAAAAAAATCAAAAACAATTTTTAATTACTAATTATTGTTAGTGTCTTCTTTATCTTTTGATGCTTTGTTCCATATTTTAATGTCGTCATCTTTAGTAACGCCTTCTAAAACCTCAACATTAACACCGTCTGAAGTTCCTAATTTTACTATTTTTTTTTCAAACTTGTCCTCTCCTGTTTTCACTTCTACATAAGGTTCTTCAGATTTCTTATCAAACCTTAATAATGCTTCTTTTATAGATAAAACACTGTCTTTTTTTTCTAATATAATTTCTGCATTTGCAGAATAACCTGCTCTAATAAAATAGTCATCATCTAAAGAAACATCTGCTTTAATTTTAAATTGAACAGCTCCTGCTTCTTCTGTACCTTTAGGTGCTATAAAAGTTAATTTTGCTGGGAATTTTTTATTTTCAATTGCTCCTAAAGACACTTCTAAATCAGAGTCTTTAATTAATTTACCTACTTCAGATTCATCTACTTTTCCTTCAAAGATCATTTTAGTCATATCTGCAATAGTTGCAATTGTTGTACCGGCATTAAATCCGTTAGTTTCTACAACTTGATATCCTTTTTTTACTGGAATTTCTACAACCATACCTGAAGCTGTTGCTCTAATGTTTGTATTTGCTCCTGAAGAACCAGCAGATCCTTTTTTAATTATTTGATAATCATTCTGTGCATTTCTTAAATCGTTTTTAAATTGATTATAAGTTAACTCAGATGCTTCAAAAGCAGTACGAGAAATTACACCTTTATCAAATAGGTTTTTATTTCTATTATACTGTGTTTTGGCATTACTTAACTGAATTTGAATTGAGTTAATTCTACCTTTAGCGCTAGTTAAAGACTGTTCATTAGGAACAACCCTAACAGTTGCCAATAAATCTCCAACTTTTACTAAAGCTCCTTCTTCTACTACTATTTTATCTATAATACCCGCTATTTGAGGTTTAATTTCTACCTCTTCTAAAGGAATTACTTTACCTGTAGCAACTGTTTTTTTAACAATTGTAGCTTTAAAGGCTTTTTCAGTTTCATACTTAACAGGTGATGCACTGTTCTTTTTTCCGAACCAAATTAACACTGCTATTAAAGCTAATGCTATTCCACCAAAAATGATAATTTTTTTCATTTGTTTTTATATTTGCTTGCTTATTCTTAATTTATTATTCGTCTCTTAATGCGTCTATTGGTTTCATTACAGTTGCAATATATGCTGGTATAAAACCTATTAATGTTCCTAATGTTACTAAAAGTAAAAAGGCTACTAGTATAACTGGTATATTTACTGTTGGGTTTACTAAAAATGTATCTGCTGCATCAATAAGCATTAAAATAACGCCTCCTGCTATAATTCCAAATGAACCTGCCAATAATGTTAAAAACACAGATTCTAATACTATTTGTTGTTTAATGTTAGCTGGGGTTGCGCCTAAGGCTCTACGGATTCCAATTTCTTTTGTTCTTTCTTTTACGGTAATTAATAAGATATTACCAATTGCAAAAACTCCTGCAATTAATGTTGCAATACCTACAAACCAGGTTAAAAATTGCATTCCAGTTAAAAAACCTGTTAATTTTCCTATTTCTTTTCCAAGATTAAATCCTCCAAACGCTCTATTATCTTCTGGATGTACTTTGTGTAAATTTTTTAATAATAATTTCACATCAAATTCTACTTGTTCAATATCAAACCCAGACTTACCGGTTACCATCATCCAAGCAAACTCATCTACTTTGTTATAGATTAACTGAAATGTACTAAATGGTATGTGTACTGAAGTATTTCCTTCAAATTGGCCTGCTTTATATACACCAACAACTAAAAAACTAATACTGTTTACTTTTAAGTAACTTCCTACAGCTTCTTCTTCTTTATCATATAATTGTTTGTAAACCTCTTCAGTAATAACACAAACTTTTTTGTTTTCGTTAATATCATTTTGGTTGATAAAACGACCATAAACCATATTCTTCTTCTGTACTTTATCTAATTTTGGATAATCTCCAAAAACTGTAAAACTTGCTGTTTTAAAACCATGTGTTACTTGTCCGCCAGTTGCGTTTCTTGGCACAACAAACTCAATACCTTTAACTTCTCTTTTAATAGCTTCTACATCATTTATATTAAGTGAAATTTGTTTTCCTTCTTGAAAGCCTTTAAAAGGCATTGAAGTTCTACCTCCACCAATAAATAAACTATTTGTTGCAAAATCTCCAAACAATGAGTTGAAACTATTTTCAATACCTCTTGCGGCACCTAACAAACACACTAATAACAAGATCCCCCAAAATGCACCAAAAATAGTAATTACTGTTCTCGTTTTATTTTTACGTATGCTTCCGTAAATCTCTTGCCAAGTATCTGAATCGAATAAAAACTTCATATTAATCTGCTCTTAATGCTACAATTGGTTTTATTTGCGCTGCCCTTTTAGCGGGTAAGTAACCTGCTATTATACCTGCAGTAATAAGTGTAACCGTTGCTGCTATTACTGTTGAAGTTGACACTCCTGGATTTAAAATAAAATACTTTTCTAGACTTGGCCCTATAAACTCTAAAATACCAACACCAATTACCAAACCTAAATAACCTGCTAGTGCAGTTATTAATACCGATTCTAACATTATCATTGTAATAATAGAACTTGGGCTTGCTCCTAATGCTTTTCTAATACCTAATTCTTTGGTTCGTTCTTTTACCACATAGACCATAATATTACTAATACCAACAATACCTGCTATTAAGGTTCCAAAACCGATTACTAAAATTAAAATATTTAATCCTAACATCATAGTTTCAACCTGGCTATTATCTTCTGCTCTATTGCTAACTCTAATAGCTCTTTGATCATTAGGAGAAACATCATGTCTTTTTTGCAAAGCTCTTTTCATTTTATGACCAAAAGCTATGGCGGCATCTACGCTTAATTTTGGGTTATAGGTCATACCGAAATTTCCTATTTCATCATTTCCTCCATAAATTCGTTGCATGGTAGTGTACGGCGTATATATAACTCGTTCTTCATTATCTCCTCCTGAGTCTGTAAAAACACCAATTACTTTGTACACAATTCCACCAATATTTAATTCTTTTCCGTAGGCACTTAATCCATTAAATAAATCTTTTTCAACCATTTTACCTATTACAACAACTTTTAATCTATTTCTTATATCTAAAACATTTAAAAATCTTCCTTCTATTACGGACGCAGATTCCAAAACATCATAGCCAATGTTTACCCCTTTAATAGTATAATTGTCTTTTTTTGTTTTGTAAACTACGTTTGCACTTCGTTGAAGTGTAGGGCTTATAAATTGAATTTCTTTTTCAAATTCTTCTTGTAAAAATTTGAAATCATCATTTTTAAACTGAATTTGTCTTCCGCTTTGTAAACCTTTATAGGGTTTTGTTGTTCTACCTGCACTTATATTTATAGAGTTTGCAGCATCACCTGCAAAACCTTCTTTAAATGTGTTTTTTAAACCATTACCAATTCCAAAAAGTAACGTGAATAATAAAATAGCAAAAGCAACTGTAAAACCAGATAAAACTGAACGTAGTTTGTTCTTACTTATACTTTGAAATATTTCTCTCCAACGGTCTATATCAAACATAATTATACAGCTTTTGCTTTTCCGATAGCAGTAATCTCATCACTCATAATTAAACCATCTTTTAAACGTACAACTCTTTTTGTTTGTTCAGCTACTTCTTCTTCATGAGTAATTACAAAAACTGTCATTCCTTCATCATTTATATCTTTAAGAAGCCCCATAACAGAATCTGTTGTAGCAGAATCTAATGCCCCAGTTGGCTCATCTGCAAGCACTACTTTAGGTTTAGTAGCCAAAGCTCTTGCAATGGCAACACGCTGTTTTTGACCTCCAGAAAGCTCATTTGGTAAATGATTAGCCCATGGTTTTAAACCTACTTTATCTAAATATTCTAATGCTATTTTTAAACGCTCTTTTCTTGCAATACCTTTATAAGAAAGTGGTAATGCTACATTTTCTAAGGCTGTTTTGTATGATATTAAATTAAATGATTGAAAAACAAACCCAAGAAACTTATTTCTTAAAATTGCCGCTTTCTTTTCATTTAAGTTTTCAATTAACTCTCCATTTAAATAATAATCTCCCTCATCATGTGAGTCTAAAAGCCCAACTATATTTAAGAGTGTAGATTTACCAGAACCTGAAGACCCCATAATTGAAACAAATTCTCCTTCTTTTATATGTAAATCAATACCTTTTAAAACGTGAAGTGAATCTTTACCTATTGGATAAGATTTGTGTAGTTTTTCTATTCGAATCATTGGTTAGTTAATTTTATACAATAGTACTATTTGTTATAAATTACGCTTATTAATTTTTTGTTAAAAGCTGTTATTTTTACTAGTACTTACCATAAGACGCTAAGAATAATTTTTTGTTACAAAATATCTTATATTTTTGTAATAATTATTTAACTTACTGATAATGATGAATATTCCAAAAGGAAAAAAATTAATTTTATTTGACGGTGTTTGCAACTTGTGTAATAATGCAGTGTTAAAAACTATTAAATTAGATAAACATAACAAATTTGTTTTTGCATCATTACAATCTAATTTTGGACAAGAAACTATCAACCATTTAAAGATTGATGTAACTAAAATTGATTCTATTATTTTGGTGGAAGAAAATTATTTATACTCCATTAAATCTTCAGCTGCTTTAAAAATAGCTGCTAATTTTGGTGGTTTATGGAAAATGACACAACTATTTTGGGTATTTCCTTCAGTAATTAGAAACTTTGTTTATGATTTTATTGCTAAAAACCGATATAATTGGTTTGGTAAAAAAGAAAGCTGTATGATTCCTACTAAAGAGTTAATGTCTAAATTTATTGAATAAACTTATTTTAAAGAATTTAAAATAAAATCTATTGTTTTGTTTTTGTTATTATTTTTTAAATAAGCATCCGTATAATGTTTTATTGGCGTTGCATATTTATTTTCAAGCAAGTAAGTAATATCATCTACAAACTCCAAAGAAACTTTACCTGTTAAGAGTAATTTTAAGTCTTTACCTTTATTATAATAATCATATACTTTTTTTAAACCTGTTAAGTATAAATAATCTTTAGTAAAACCACCTCCACGATGTGCTCTTGTGGTTATGTAAAAAGCTTGTTCTTTTTCTAAATCGTAAGTATTATGGAGTAATCTAAATGTTTTAGAAAAAGTATACCCTTTTGCTAAACTATCTACAGCTAAAACTCTATAAGCCAATTCTTTTAACCTTCTAATAGTTAAATTTCCAGACATATACTCACTAAAAACAGCTAAACCTTCTTGTGTTTCTACGTTACTTGGAAATCCATGAGAGAATATTTTTAAAGGATGTAATAAACCATTCATTGTAGTAACCATATGTACACCAATTTCATGATTGGTTAAAATACCCATTTCATTTTCTGAAAACGTATGGTTTTCATTTAAAACCAATGTTTGAATATTATTTAAGACCATAGCAATTGCTCCCATGGTTTTAGAGTATTTTATATCGAATGTAAAATTGTATTGCTTGGCGTAGTTTCTAAATAACTCTTCGGCTTCTTTTGGAGAGTATTTTGGTTGAAAAATTTCAGACTCTTCACCTTCAGCATTAAAATGAAGAATAAATTTTGCGTTTTCTACATCTTGTTCTGTTGGAGTTCCGAAGGAATGTAAACTATTATAGTAGAACTTTTTTCCTTCTCCTACAGTTTCTATACATTGTATTAAACCTGAATAAAAATAAATAATTTCTTCATACAGGTTTCGTAACCTTTCTTCTTCTATTTCTTCTAGAGGCTGCGTAAAAAACTCTCTATGTAATTTAAATTTATCAAAATCTCTTTTAGGATATACAAAACTAGGGTCCGTAAAGTAGTTAGAATCAAAAAATAGCTGCTTTTGTTCTTCTATATTAGTAGGATTTACGTAGCTTAAAAGTTCGATTTTTTTAACCAAACTATCTACATAATTATCTATTTTAAAAAGTGATGCTGTTTTTAAAGAAGTGTCATTCATCATAAATCAAGTGCAAAATTACGGTACAAAGTTACGCTTTATGCTTTTTATAAAAGTTTTCTGCGTGTTTTTTTAATTCAATTCTTAAATATTTTTCAACTGCTTGCACCACTTCTGGAAACATAGTTTGTGTTAACTCATCACAATATACTTTTGCTATCTCTGTTGCCAGAACTAAAGTATTGTTGAAATTTTGAGTAATAAACTTTAAAAAATATCCATTTCCTTGAAAAGTATCGTTAATTTTTGAAGTTGATTTTATTCCGTTTGGTAATTGCATTTTTTCTAAAACTCTTCGCCAAGATTCTGCTTCTTCTCCAAAACGATTATTATCGATATTTGATGTTCCTAAATTCCATATTGGTACTTCTCTATCCCAACGTTTCCAATTATAACTGTGCATATCATACACAACACAAACTCCAAACTTTTCTTCTAATTTCGTAATTAAAGCGTGTACAACTTTATAAAAATTTGCATGTTTTGCTAAACTTTTATCTTTTTGACTTTTAGGTAACTCATTGCGCCATAATTGTTTTCCCCAAGCATCTGTATAAATTGCCGTTTCTGGCGCGCGATTTAAATCGTATTCGAATCGAGAATCTAAACCTGCTATAATTATTGGATGCATTTTAACCATTTCTTTGGTTTCCGGGTCCTCTTCAAACCAACGTTCATAGGCTGTGTGTATACAATTATCCCACAATTCTTTTCTAAATTGATTTCCATCGTGAACAGCTCCACAAACATACGGAACATATTCTTCAATCTTTATTGTAAATGAATAATCTGAGGAAACAGCTTCAAAAAATTCTTCATTTTCAATTTTATGAATAATTTTTTCAACAGATAATCTTTCCATTACTTTAATATTTTCTTTAAAAACATAAATGCATTCTTCTCTAAAATATCTACAGAACCATCAGCAAAACAAACCTCTTTTATTTCTTTAATTAATTGTGTTTTACCTTCTTCTGAATATTTATTATCTAATAAATATTGTTTTATTTTTTCCATACTTTGATAATCGTTATCATGTACAATTTCTGTATGAATTGCATTGAACGATTTTTCATCTACTTTAGATAAAATATACTTGCTTTCTTCTTCAGTTTCGATGTAATTACTTTGTGCAACATACAATAAAACATATGCTGTAAATTCTTCTTTTGTCCAATTTAGTGTCATAATTTATTATTTTATAATTGGTAATTCCGTTCTACTGCCCCATTCTGTCCAAGAACCATCATAAACCGCGTAGTTTTTGATGGTTGCAATTTCTGCTCCTAAAGCTAAAATACAAGCTGTAATTCCGCTTCCACACGAAAAAATTAAGGAATTGTTCTTTGGATTTATTTCTTCGAAAACTTTTTTTAATTCTTCTGTTGATTTTAACCTTCCGTTAGAAAGCATTTCTCCATAAGGCAAACTTACCGAATTAGGCATATGACCTCCACGAATTTCTTTTCTTGGCTCAGGTTCAGTTCCATAAAACCTTCCTTTAGAACGCGCATCAGCAATTAAAATAGTATTGTTTTTGGTTGCTGATAAAACTTGTTCTGTAAATTTTATTTTTTCTGGTTGATAATCTGCTATAAAATTTCCTCTAGTAAATGAGTGTTCTTTTGGTTTTTCTATGTTGAAATTAGCTTTTTCCCAAGCAGGAAAACCTCCATTTAAAACCGCAATATTATTAAAACCCATTAATTTAAACATCCACCAAACTCTTGGCGCAGCGTAAACTCCTAAATCATCATAAACAACTATACAGCTGTCTTTGTTAATTCCCAATTTTTGGGCTTCTTCCTGAAACTTTTCAGCAGATAAAATAGTATTTGGATACTGCGATTCTTTATCAGAAAATGTGTTCTTTATATCAAAAAAACGAGTGTTAGAAATTACCTCTTTATTGATATTCGTTTCATTTTTAGTACCTACTTTAGGAATTGTAGCATCTAGAATAACAAGGTTTTCTGCATCAATATTTTGATGCAACCAATCTACTGAAACTATGGGTTTATCCACTTTTATCAACTTCTATTTTTTACAAATGTTGTTTTTTTTCTGTTAACTAAAAAACTGCTAACTGATTTATGCTTCGTCTACTTGTCTTTTTAAATCCGATTTTCTAATAAAAGCAGCATTTCTTTCCAAATATTTACTTTCCATAAAATCCACAACTTTTTCTTGTACTTTGGTTTTATAAACTTTATTCATGTACGTAATTCCTCCTGGACTCATAACATTAACCTCCACAAGTTTACCTCCAATTACATCTATGCCAACAAAATACAATCCGTCTTTAACTAATTTTGGTCCAATTTTTTTACACAATAATTTTTCTTGTGCAGTAAGTTTATGTTTTTCAATTGTACCTCCTGCAGACACATTAGATCGATGATCTTTATCTCCAGGAACACGTTTCATGGCTCCAATTGGCAATCCATTTAATAGTAAAATTCTTACATCTCCTTTATCTGCTCCTTCAATATATTCTTGTAAAATTACATAATCTGAATTTCCATCTCCTTTATTTATATAAAAATCTAAAAGCGAATTAATGTTTCCCATTGCAGATTTTTCAATTAAAATAACTCCAGAACCACCAAAACCATTTAGCGGTTTTAGTATCATTTTATCTGAATTAGATTCTTCAATCATTTTAACCAAATAATCTTTGTTTTTAGAGACATGTGTAACCGGAATTATCTCGTTATTAGGATCTTCAAATACAGCGGTGTATAATTTATTATTTGCAACACGCATACCTTGTACTGAGTTAATAATAAAAACATCGTCTTTAACTGAATCTAAAAAGTTTAACATTATAGGGTCTAAAGGTGGTTCTGCCCTCATAAAAATAATATCGAACCCTGCTAGTGGTAGCATTTCTTCTCTGGTTTCAGTTTTTTTATGAAACGATTTTAGACTTGCAGGAACTTTGTCTGCACGTTTTAAAATTGTACAAAAAGCATTTGTTACACTATTTCTAATAGTTAAATTAGAAGGCGAACAAATTGCAACTCCATGACCTCTTTTTACACATTCATGAATAAGTGTCATAGAAGTATCATTTTCTGGGGCTTTTATACTTTCCCAAGGATACATTAAAAAACAAACGTTCATATTGTTAGTTGTTAGTTGTTAGTTGTTAGTTGTTAGTTGTTAGTTGTTAGTTGAAATTTCTAAAATTATTATTAAAATCTATCAATTACTGAAAACTGTGATTGCGACTGAAAACTATTTCACTGCATCGTAATTATCGTCCCAGTTTTTTGGTTTTGGATCGTGTAATTTTCCTACAGATTTTGCAACAATCATAGATACAGTTGCATCTCCGGTAACATTTATTGTAGTTCTTAACATATCTAAAGGTCTATCTACTGCAAAAATTAATGCCAATGCAACAGGATATAAATCTTTTGGGAAACCAATAGATTCTAAAACAATTACCAGCATTACCATTCCTGCTCCAGGAACTGCTGCACTACCAATTGAAGCTAAAAGTGCTGTTAATACAATAGACATTTGGTTTGCAAACCCTAAACCTTCTGGCCATAAAACTTGCATTACAAAAACTGCTGCTACTGCTTGGTATAAACTTGTTCCGTCCATATTAATTGTTGCACCTACAGGTAAAACAAAACTAGATACTTCTTTATCTACACCAATATGCTCTTCTACACGTTCCATTGTAACAGGTAAAGTTGCCGCACTTGAACTTGTAGAAAATGCTAATAGCTGTGCAGGACTTAGTTGTTTTAAAAACCATAACGGATTTTTCTTTGTTATAAGACTAACTAATAAACAGTAAAAAGCTACCATTATTAACAATCCTAACACAACAACTCCTGCATATTTTAACAACGCTAACAATATATCTGGATCTCCAGAAGTAACCACTACATTAGCTAATAGTGCAAATACTGCATAAGGAGACACCAACATAATAAGATCTACCATTTTTAAAATGGCATCATTTAAACCATCAAAGAAATCTTTTAGTGGTTTTGCTTTTTTCTCTCCTATTAATAACATAGATATTCCTAAGAAAATAGTAAAGAATATTACTTGTAACATTGCCTTATTATTACTCATAGCACTTACAGCATTGTCTGGTACCATATCTACAACAAATTGTAAAGGACCACTACTTTGTTGCTTTGATGCTTCGGTAATTTTTGAAGTTATACTCGAACTTTTTGCATAGGTATTTGTTAATTTGTCAATTGTTTCTTGAGAAATACCATCTCCTGGTTGCATTATATTAACCAACACTAAACCTATAGTAATTGCAACTACTGTTGTACCTATATAAATAAGGATAGTTCTAACACCTATATTTTTAAATTTAGAAATGTCTTTTAAATCTGAAATTCCTTTTATTAGTGAAGCTACAATAAGCGGAACTGCAATTAATTTTAATAATTTTACAAAAATTGTTCCTAGAGGTTTTATCCAATCCGCAATAAAATTTTGCCAACCTAATTGTAATGCTAAGAATCCAAAAAGAATTCCTAAAACCATTCCAATCATTATTTTCCAGTGTAGTGCTAGTTTTTTCATTAAATATATATGTTATTTTTCAAGATTGAAAGGTAGAAAAAAAAAAGATAATATAGGGTGTGACTTTATTTGTATATTGTGTCATAAATATAACAAGCTTAATATTAACAAAATAAAAAAACAAAAAATGGCAGGAATTTTAGACTTATTAAACAGTGACTTAGGAAAAACAATTATATCTGGAGTTTCTGGATCTACAGGTCAAGACGCAGGAAAAACAAGTAGTGTATTAACAATGGCGCTACCAGTTTTAATGAAAGCAATGGAACGTAATGCTTCTACACCAGAAGGTGCTGAAGGATTAATGGGAGCGTTAAAAAAGCACGATGGTGGTATTTTAGATAACCTTGGAGGTTTATTTGGTGGTGGAGTTGATGAAACTGTAAAACAAGATGGAGCTGGAATTTTAGGTCATATTTTAGGTAACAAACAACAAGGTGTTGAAAAAGTTATCGGAGAAAAATCTGGAATGGATACAGGAAGTGTTGGTAACATTTTAAAAGTTGCAGCACCAATATTAATGGGAGTTTTAGGTCAACAATCTCGCCAAAGTAATGTAAGTAACTCAGCAGATTTAGGTGGTTTACTTGGTGGTTTACTTGGTGGTAACGAAACTAAAAACGAACAAAGCTTCTTAGAAAAAATACTAGATGCAGATGGTGACGGTAGTGTTATTGATGATGTTGCAGGTATGGTTTTAGGACAAGCTACAAAAGGAAAAGGTGGCATTGCTGGTCTTTTAGGAGGTCTTTTTGGTAAGTAAAATTCCTATATTATAAATATAAAAAAAGGTCAAACATTTATTGTTTGACCTTTTTTCTTGTTGTAATTTTGCAGTACTTATTTTTTTAAAATGGAAAAACTAAAACAACGCTGGGGAATAGAAAGTAATTGGGCAATTATTGCTATACTGCTTGTTTTCTCTATTAATGGATCTTTTGCTACATGGGTTGCAAAACCAGTTACTGCATTCTTTGGTTTATCTCCAGAAACTACAAATCCATTTTTGTTTTGGTTCTTAAGAATCTTATTAATATTTCCTATTTATCAACTTACATTACCTATCGTTGGTTGGGTATTTGGTCAATTTAAATTCTTTTGGGCATTTGAAAAGAAATTTTTAAGTCGCTTAGGATTAGGATTCTTGTTTAAAAAATAACTAAACTTCAATAGTCGTTTCTTTCTCTTTTTTAAAAACAAATGTGTACAACCACATTAATGTAAAAGTTGGTATCACATCCAAAAATGGCATAGCCTCTTCAACAAATGTTATTGCTGCTGCTATTTTACCTTCTTTCCCTTTGTACATTTTTGTCATTAAATACGCAGACAAAGGTGCCCAAACAATATCCAACATTGGAAACGCAAAAGATGCATAACCAAAAGCATCAAACAATAAACCTAATGCTAATTTTTTATATTTATTTTTCATCTATCAATTTTAATTTATAGTTGAAATATGGCAAAATTCAAGCCAAAAAACAGCTATATCATTTGAAATGAATAAGTTTGCATAAAATTACTATTTTCTATGGATTTTTCTGAATTTCAATCTAAAATAAATCATTACAAAACTACGCAACTTGGCGGAATGGAAGCGCAATTTAAATTGGTTCCTAAACTTCGACTGCAATATTCCGAAGAAAAAATAAAAAACAGTAATCCAAAAAAAGCCGCTGTTTTGGCATTATTTTATCCAAATAAAAACGGAAAAACATGTTTTTTATTAACAGAACGAGCTAGTTATAACGGTACACATTCTGGTCAAATAAGTTTCCCTGGAGGAAAAATTGAAAAAAAACGATATCAATTTACAAGAAACGGCACTTAGAGAAACTCACGAAGAAGTTGGTGTTTTACCTTCATCAATAGCAATAATAAGAGAAATTACTGACGTTTATATTCCTCCAAGTAATTTTTTAGCAACTCCTTTTATGGGCTTCACAAATACAAAACCAACTTTTATTGAAAATAATGAAGTAGCCAACAGTATAACTGTTTTAGTAAGTGATTTACTTAATAATGATAATATTACTAGTAAAATTATGAGTACTTCTTATATGAAAGAAATTAGCGTACCTTGCTTTAAACTAAACAATTACATTGTTTGGGGAGCAACGGCAATGATTCTTTCAGAAATTAAAGAATTGTTGAACTCTTAACTTGATTAATTCTTTTGTATTTTTGTAGCTCTTACAAATTAAAAACTTATGCCTTTATTTAAAAGGAACCCTTTTGGACATATATTATTCTTAAAGAAATGGCTTATCAGAATCTTTGGTGTTATTTCTCACGGAAGATACAGACGTTTTAATAATTTACAGATTGAAGGTTCTGAAATTCTTAGAAATTTACCTGAAAACAATGTGCTTTTTGTCTCTAATCATCAAACATACTTTGCGGATGTAGCTGCAATGTTTCATGTTTTTAATGCTGCCTTAAAAGGAAGAGATAATACCATTAAAAATATCGGATACATTTGGCAGCCTAAATTAAACATATATTATGTTGCTGCTGGAGAAACTATGCGTGCAGGATTGTTGCCAAAAATATTTGCTTATGTTGGCTCTGTTTCCATTGAAAGAACTTGGCGCAGCGAAGGTAAAGATGTAAAAAGACAAGTAAAAATGTCTGATGTTTCTAACATTGGAAAAGCTCTAAATGACGGTTGGGTAATTACGTTTCCGCAGGGAACAACTACAGCTTTTAAACCAATTAGAAGAGGAACAGCTCATATAATAAAAAAGCACAAACCTGTAGTTGTACCTATTGTAATTGATGGTTTTAGACGTTCTTTTGATAAAAAAGGATTGCAAATTAAGAAACGTAACGTCTTACAATCTATGGTTATTAAAGAGCCTTTAGAGATTGATTATGAAAATGAAGATGTTGCCGATATTGTGACTAAAATTGAATATGCAATTGAACAACATCCTTCTTTTTTAAAAGTACTTACACCTAAGCAACTTGAAGAAGAGCAAGATTTTATTGAAAGTCGTCGTTTTTGGGGAGCAGATTCTAAGGAAAAAGAAAGTAAAAAAAAGTTGTAAACGAAGCTTAGTCTAACAACTCTTCTAACTCTAATTTATAATCGTATTGTAAATCTTCATGTAAGGTTGCAATTGCTTTTTCTATCAATAGAACTTGTCTATCAAATGAATTTAATAATTGCTGACTATTCTTAATTGAAGGTTTAAAATTCTTGAGTTTATAACAAAAATGTAACAGTAATTCTACTTCTGTTTCTTTCTTTTTTGAATATCGAATAAACTTTTTAGTAAGCGTTAAAATTTTTCTGACGCTTTTTCTAATATAGAAAAAACTCTTAGTATTTATTTGCTCAAACAAATTGTCCATTTGTTCTTTTACACTTTCTATATAACCTTCTTCATTATGAGATTCAAAAAGCAAATAAGTAAGTAACTCTTTATTTTCTTTTTTAAATTTAGAAAGCTGTAAACACAATTCAATCAATTCATTGGTTGATTTATGTGCTAATTCATCTTTTATTTTTTTTACAGTAACTGCTTTCATATTTATTTTTTTACAAGATAAAAGTAAAAAAGAAACCTCATAGAATTTCTACGAGGTTTTTATTGTTTTTCGAATATTTTACTATTGAATACTAGGTACTTCAACCAATTCATTAACATCTGCATCATAATCTATTCCTGGTACCTTAAACCCGAATAATTTAAAAAATTCGTTGCTATATTCTTCTAAATCTCCAATTTCAGATAAATTTTCAGTTGTAGCTTTTTTCCATAATTCAGAAATCTCTGCTTGTACGTCTTCACGCATTTCCCAATCATCAACTCTAATTCTACCTTTTTCATCTAAAGCTAAATCTCCACCAAACAAACGTTCGCTATACAAACGTTGAATTTGCTCAATACAACCTTCGTGAATTCCTTTCTCTTTCATCACTTTAAATAATAAAGAAATATATAAAGGAATTACTGGAATTGCAGAACTTGCTTGTGTTACTAATGCTTTATTTACTGAAACATACGCCTTTCCTCCTATCGATTTTAAATCGTCTGTAATTGTAAAAGCAGTAGCTTCTAAATGGTCTTTTGCAGCACCAATTGTTCCGTTTCTATAGACTGGTTTTGTAACTTCTGGGCCAATATAAGAATAGGCAACAGTTTTTATTCCTTCGGCTAACAAGTTTTCAGCTTGTAAAGCGTCCATCCACATTTTCCAGTCTTCTCCACCCATTACAGTTATCGTATTTTCTACGTCTTCTCCTTCTGCAGGATTTATAGAAATTTCTGATACTTTTCCTGTATGAAAATCTACGGTTTTATTGGTAAAAACTTCGCCAATTGGTTTTAAAACCGATTTAAAACGTTTTCCTGAAGTTGGATGTGTTCTTACAGGTGAAGCTAAACTGTATATTACTAAATCAATTTGACCTAAGTCTTCCTTAATTAAGTTTACAACTTGTTCTTTTACTTCGTTTGAAAACGCGTCTCCGTTAATACTTTTTGCATACAAACCTGCCTTGTTTGCTTCTTGCTCAAAAGCGGCTGTGTTGTAAAATCCTGGCGAACCTGGTCTTCCTGCTGTAGCTGGTTTGTCAAAGAAAACACCAATTGTAGCAGCATCTGATCCAAATGCACTTGCAATTCTTGATGCCAGTCCAAAACCCGTTGAAGAACCTAAAACTAATACTCTTTTAGCGCCTTCAATTTTTCCTTTAGATTTTATATATTCAATTTGATCTTTAACATTTTGAGCACAACCGGTTGGATGCGATGTTAAACAGATAAATCCTCTTGTTCTTGGTTCTATTATCATTTTACAGTTTTTAGTCGTTAGTTTTTAGTCGTTAGTAATTAGCTCGACAAAACATTAATTAATTTACTCTTGTCATTTCGACGTTAGGAGAAATCTTAATTTTTTAATAGTTATTAGATTCCTCCTCATTCTTCGTTCGGAATGACAAGATTTATTTATTTAAAAAAGAAGTTACATTCTTTTCTATTCTTGCCAAAACATTTTCTGTAGAAGCTTTTACAAACTTCTCTCCTGTTATTTGTTCGTACAATTCAATATATCTGTTAGAAATTTCGATAATTTTTTCATCATTCATTTCTGGAATTTGTTGCCCGTCTTTTCCTTGAAAACCATTTTCAATTAACCATTGACGTACAAATTCTTTTGATAATTGTTTCTGAGATTCTCCTTTTTCTTGGCGTTCTTGATATCCTTCAGCATAAAAATAACGAGACGAATCTGGTGTATGAATTTCGTCAATCAAGACAATTTTACCATCTTTAGTTTTACCAAATTCATATTTAGTATCTACTAAAATTAATCCGCGAGAAGCAGCAATTTCTGTTCCTCTTGCAAATAAAGCTCTTGTATATTTTTCTAAAACAATATAATCTTCTTCAGAAACTATTCCTTTTGCTAAAATGTCTTCACGTGTAATATCTTCATCGTGATCTCCATTATCAGCTTTTGTTGAAGGCGTAATTATTGGATTTGGAAACTTATCGTTTTCTTTTAAACCTTCAGCCATTTCAACTCCACATAAAACTCTTTTACCTGCTTTGTATTCTCTTGCTGCATGACCAGACATATAACCTCTAATTACCATTTCTACTTTAAATGGCTCACATAAATGACCAATTGCCACATTTTCATCTGGATTTGCAACTAACCAATTAGGAACAATATCTGCTGTATCATTCATCATTTTTGTTGCAATCTGATTTAAAATCTGACCTTTAAACGGAATTTGACGCGGTAAAATTACGTCAAAAGCTGATAATCTATCCGAAGCAATCATTACTAATACTTCGTCATTTATATTGTAAACTTCTCTTACTTTTCCTTTATAAATACTTTTTTGTTTAGGAAAGTTAAAGTTAGTCTCGTTAATTGTATTCATCTATTTGTTTGTTGTGTTGTTGGTTGCAAAAGTACTTTAAACACTATTGATTAACAACTAAAATTTTATTCCGTTTCTATACTTTTATAAGCTGTAATTATTTTTCTTACTAATTTATGACGCACAACATCTTTATCGTCTAAAAATACTTGCGCAATTCCGTCAATATCTTTTAAAGTAAGTAAAGATGCCTTTAATCCTGAAACTTGTTTTCTTGGTAAATCTATTTGCCCTGGATCTCCAGTAATGATAAACTTTGCGTGTTTTCCCATTCTGGTTAAAAACATTTTCATTTGATTGTGCGTTGTATTTTGTGCTTCGTCTAAAATTACAAAGGCATTATCTAAAGTTCTACCGCGCATAAATGCCAAAGGAGCAATCTGTATAATTCCTTTTTCTATATGAGATTCTAATTTTTCATGCGGAATCATATCTCGCAACGCATCATATAAAGGTTGCATATACGGATCTAGTTTTTCCTTTAAATCTCCAGGTAAAAAACCTAAATTTTCACCAGATTCTACTGCAGGTCTTGTTAAAATAATTCTACGTACATCTTTCTCTTTTAACGCTTTTACAGCCAAAGCAACAGCTGTATATGTTTTACCTGTTCCTGCAGGTCCAACAGCAAAAAGCATATCATTTTTTTGCATTAAAGAAACCATTTTACGCTGGTTAGCAGTTTGTGGTTTAATTTGCTTTCCGCTAACTCCATGCACTAAAATATCATCTCCTTTTCCGGTAGATTTACGGGTTTCTTCTTCTTTTCCTGTTGAAGTTACTAAGCGTTCAATGATATTGTCATCTAACTTATTATACTTATTAAAATACTTAATTAGCATTTCAATTCGTTTTTCAAACTCATCTAAAAGATCTGATTCTCCATAAATTTTCAATTTATTGCCACGTGCTACAATTTTAATTTTTGGAAAGTATGTTTTTAATTGAGTAATAGTACTATTTCGTGCTCCAAAAAAATCGTTTGGATCAATTTCTGTCAATTCAATTATACGTTCTGTCAAATGATAAATTTTTAAAAATTAACAGTCATAGACTGTTTTGTTAATATTAACTGCGTTAAAAAACCTTTGATTAAAATACAGTAGAAATTTAGAAATTATTTTTGAAGAAATCATTAGATTTGCGTTAAATAGTCAAAAACTTTTTCACAACTAATTAACAGTTATTTTTTTAATGTCTCTAATTACTTTAACTACAGATTTCGGAACTAAAGATCACTTTGTAGGTGCTGTAAAAGGAGCTATCTACACAGAACTTCCTGATGTTAAAATAATTGACATTACACATCATATTACTCCTTTTAACATTACTGAAACTGCATATATTTTAAAAAATGCATATAAAAGTTTTCCTAAAGGAAGTATACATATTGTTGGTGTAGATTCAGAATTATCTATAGAAAACAAACATATTGCATTAGAATTGGATGATCATTTTTTTGTATGTCCAGATAATGGATTAATTTCTATGATTGCTTCAGAAATTAACCCTACAAAGATTGTAGAAATTAATATCCATGATCGTATTCAAAGTAGTTTTCCTGTACTAGATGTTTTTGTACAAGTTGCTTGTCATATTGCTCGTGGAGGAAACTTAGGTGTAATTGGTAAAGAAATTAAAGAATATAAAAAGTTAGTTGAAATTCAACCAAAAGTAAATCAAACACAAACTATTATTAATGGAGGCGTAATTTATATTGATAATTACGGAAATGTAATTAGCAATATCAGTAAAAAGATGTTTAATGAAATTGGTAAAGGAAGACCTTTTAAAATTTCTGCACGTAGATATTCTTTTTCAAAAATATATAGTAGATATAATGAGTTTGTAGATTTTTCTGTACCAGAAGAACGCCGTAGAAATGATGGTGAACGATTAGCAATCTTTAATTCTGCTGGTTTTTTAGAAATTGCTGTATACAGAAGTAATTTAACCACTGTTGGAGGCGCATCTTCTTTGTTAGGAATGGATTATAGAGATACCATTTCTATTGAATTTGAAACTATTAAATCGCCAGAATTTACAACTCTTAACTAAAAAAGCATGTTTGTACGCATTGTAAAATTAAGTTTTCACCCAGAAAAAATTGAAGAGTTTTTAGCAAATTTTGATGAAAAGAAAGCTTTTATTAGAAAATCTAAAGGTTGTTCTTTACTAGAGTTATACAGAGACAAAACAAATACCAATGTATTTTTCACCTATTCTTATTGGGAAACTGAGCAAGATTTAGAAAACTACAGAAATTCCGACTTATTTAAAGGAGTTTGGGCAAAAACAAAAGTGTTGTTTAATGACAAACCGCTTGCTTGGAGTGTTGATAAAACAGAAAGTTTAGTGTAATGAATTTTAATTCTTTTCCTACTTTAAAAACTGAACGATTACTCTTACGTAAATCTAATTTGGATGATGCTGCTACTTTTTTAGAATTACGTTCAAACCCAATTATAAATACATATATTGAAAGAGAAATTCCTACAAAAATATCTCAAGCTGAAGATTTTATCAAAAAAATAACACAAGAAGAAATTGATAAGAAAAGTATTACTTGGTTAATTACATTAAAAGAGAACAATAAAGCAATTGGCTCAATTTGCATTTGGAATCTTAATCAAGAAAAACAATATGGAGAAGTTGGTTATTCTTTACTTCCAGCGTTTTTTAAAAAAGGATTTATGAGTGAAGCCATGGAAACTGTTTTAGAATTTGGTTTTAATAAAATGAAGCTAAAAACTATTGAAGCCTTTACACATAAAAATAATATTGCTTCAATTGCGTTGTTAGAGAAGTACAATTTTGTTTTTCAACCAGAAAGAAAAGATGATGACGTAGAAGATAATAGGGTTTATAAGATTGAAAAAGAGACAAGAATAAAGAGACAAGAATAAAAAAAAGAAAAACGTGTTTCCAAAATAAGTTTTTTTTAAGCTTGGAGGAATCTAAAACAAATAAACATTGAAAGCAATATTAAAAAAAGAATTCACAGCATTTTTTGCCTCACCAATTGCCTATTTGGTTATTGGAGTTTTCTTAGTTATAAACGGATTATTTCTTTGGGTTTTTAAAGACGATTTTAATATCCTAAACGCAGGTTTTGCCGATTTAAATAACTTCTTTTATTTAGCGCCTTGGGTATTTCTATTTTTAATTCCGGCAATTACCATGAAGAGTTTTGCTGATGAATTTAACAGCGGAACCATAGAAATTTTAAAGACAAGGCCCATTACAAATTGGCAAATTGTGTTTGGTAAATTTTTGGCTTCACTCCTACTTATTATTATTGCATTAGTTCCTACTTTAACCTACGTTTACACAGTATATCAATTAGGAAACCCTGTTGGTAATTTAGATTTTGGAAGCACAATTGGATCTTATATTGGTTTATTATTGCTTGCTTCAACTTATACTGCCGTTGGTTTATTTACATCTACATTATCTAAAAATCAGATTGTGGCATTCATTTTAAGTGTTTTTATAACGTTCTTTTTATACTTTGGTTTTGATGCTTTTGCTAATTTGGTTAGCAATCAAAATATTTCAAAATTAGGAATAAACGAACATTTTAAAAGTATTTCTAGAGGCGTTATAGACACAAGAGATATTCTTTACTTTGTATCTGTAACAGCTTTCTTTTTATTCATTACAAAAATGCAATTAGATGAATAAGAAAATAAAAAATATCGCATTATTATTAATTGGAGTTTTCTTGTTGAATTTCGCCAATCAATCAATTTATAAAAGATTCGATTTAACTCAAGACAAACGCTATACGTTATCAAAAATTACAACTTCAATTCTTGATAAATTTGAAAATACAGTTACTGTAAAAGTATATTTAGAGGGCGAATTTCCTACAGAATTCCAACGATTACAAACCGAAACTCGTCAGTTTTTAGAGGAATTAAAAGCTGAAAATTCAGCTATAAAAATCCTTTTTATCAATCCTGATAATCAACGAGAACAATTGACAAAAAAAGGAATGTATCCAAGTCAATTAACTGTTGAAGAAGATGGTAAATTATCAAATGCTATTATTTTTCCTTGGGCAGAAGTTTCTTATAAGAATAAAGCTGTAATTGTTTCATTATTACCAGAGAGTCAAGCAAAAACACAAGAAGAACAATTACAAAATGCTGTTGAAGGATTAGAATATTCTTTTGCAAATGCATTGAATATCTTAACGCAAAATAACAAGAAAAAAGTTGCTATAATCTCTGGAAATGGAGAATTACAAGACATTGAACTGTATAGCTTTTTAAGTGAAGTTGGCAAGAAATATCATTTAGCAAAATTCACATTAGATTCTGTTGCAACAAACCCACAGAAAACATTACAAGGTTTAACAAACTTTGATCTTGCTATTATTGCAAAACCTACAGAAAAATTTACTGCTGAAGAAAAATTTACACTCGATCAATTTATAACAAACGGCGGAAAAACATTGTGGATGTTAGACAATGTACAAGCCGATACTGATAGTTTATTTAACAACGGAAAAATGTTAGCATATCCTAGAGAGCTAAATTTAACGGATTTACTTTTTGCTTACGGAGTTCGAGTAAACAGCAAATTAGTACAGGATTTATACGCATCTAAAATTCCGTTAGCAACAGGAAATGTTGGAAATCAAACACAGTTTCAAAACTTGCCTTGGTTTTATAACCCGTTAGTTGCAGGAAATCCAAATCACCCAATTAGTAAAAACGTTTTACCTGTTCGTTTGCAATTTGCAACACAAATTGACACTTTAAAAAATAATGTAAGAAAAACACCTTTATTGGTAAGTTCATTACTTACTAAACAAGTTGGTTTACCTACAATTATTGAACTTTCTAGCATAGCAAATGAACCAACAGAACAAGAATTTTCTGGCGGAAATCAATTATTTAGTGTGTTGTTAGAAGGCGAATTTAATTCTGCTTATGCAAACAGAATTAAACCTTTTAAAAGCACTATTTTTAAAGGGAAATCTTCAGAAAATAAAATGATAATTATTGCTGATGGAGATATTGCAAAGAATCAAATTTTAAAAGGAAAACCACATGATTTAGCAACCGATAAATGGACTAATGAACGTTTTGGAAATAAAGATTTTCTATTAAATTCAATAGATTATTTATTGGACGATTCTGGTTTAATCAACTTAAAAAACAAATCGCTTCAACTTAATATTTTAGACAAACAACAAGCTTTTCAAGAAAAAGGATATTGGCAGTTTTTAAATATTGTTGTTCCACTTTTATTGTTGTTTGGTTTTGGGTTTGGATTTAATTATTGGAGAAAGAAGAAGTATCAGTAGGCAGTATTCAGTATTCAGTATTCAGTATTCAAAAATGAAAACTTTAAAACTTTAAAACTTTGAAACTTTGAAACTTTGAAACTTTGAAACTTTGAAACTTAAATCGACAACAAATTATCATTAATAAAAGTATATCCTAAAACTTCTTGTACTTTTTTAGAACTGATAATTTTCCACTTAACAACTTCATTTTCTTCAAACTCAGGAATCGCTAAACCGTTGCTAACTTTTGCAAAAGTATAAAATTCTCTTCTTGTTGGATGATGATTAGAACATGCATTAAAAGTGATATTCCAACAATTCTGATCTATAATTTCATGAATAATATGTATACAATCTTCTTTATGAATCATATTCACAAACCCTTTTGGTTGCGGTATTTTTCGTCCATTCTTAAACCAATTAGAAGGATGTCTTGTATCTCCGAATAAACCTGCAAAACGAATTATTGTAGTTTCAAAAAAGGTGTTTTCTCTAAATAAATTTTCAATTTCGGTTAACGGTGTTTTTAAAACTTCATCTTCTTCAGTCATTACTTTATTTAATCTTCCATAAACCGAAGTTGAGCTGATAAAAATCACTTTTTGAATGCTCGAATTTTCAATCTGAGAAATTAAATTTTCAAAGCCATCAATATCTTTTGAGGTAATTGCAATTATTAAAATATCTGAATTTAAGAAGCTATCAAACTCTTCAAAAGAACTGATGTCAATTATATAAGGTTCAATATTATTGAACTCTAAGGTTTCTAATTTTTCTTCACTTGTGGTAGAACCTTTTACAGTATAACCATCATTTAATAAAGAAACTGCTAACGATTTTCCTAACCAACCACAACCTAAAATACTAACATTCTGCATCGCAACAATTTTCGTCTTTTACTAATTTACAAGAAACAACGGCTAATAAAGCACCTAAAATTGGTGCTAAAATATACATCCATAAATGCTCTGTATGACCAGAAATTAATGCTGGTGCAATGGAACGTGCAGGATTCATAGATGCTTTTGTAATTGGGCCTGCAAACATGGCTTCTAATAAAACTACGCCACCAATTGCAATACCTGCAACTACGCCAACTTCTTTACTTCCGGTGGAAACATTTATAATAGTAAGCATTAAAAAGAAGGCTAATAATAGTTCTAAAATAAAGGCGCGCCAAACATCAATTGTTGGTAAAGTTGCCCCAAAATATTCGGAAGTTGGGAATAAAATCCACAAGATTACACTTGCTAAAATTGCACCTAAAATTTGTGCAATTATGTATTTAGGAACTTCTTTCCAAGCAAACTTTTTTGCATAGGCAAAAGAAATAGTAACTGCTGGATTAAAATGCGCTCCAGAAATATCACCAAAAGCATAAATCATTGCCATAACTATAAATCCCCAAGTAATTGCAATACCAACGTGTGTAACGTCTCCACCTGTAACTTCGTTAATTGTCATGGCTCCTGTTCCGCAGAAAACCATTGCAAAAGTTCCTATAAATTCTGAAATATATTTCTTCATTGAATGCAAATATCAGCTAAAAAAATGAAATGTATTTTAAGTATTGATTATCATTCATCATTTTTATTGTAATTTTAGCTTTTCAAATTAAAAATAAAACAATCATGAAAAAAATTTCAATCAAATCTATAAGTATTTTAAGTGTTTTTGCACTTTTACTTTTTACAAATTGTAAAAATTCAGAAACTAAAGAAGTTGCTGAAAAAGAAGTTAAAGAAGAAGTTAAAGCTGCAGCTGCAAAAATTTCTGCTCCAGCACCAAGTCCATTTTCAACTTTAAAACAAAAGGTTGGTTTAACAGATGTAACTTTAGAATACTCAAGACCAAGTATGAAAGGTCGTACAATTTTCGGAGATTTAGTTCCTTATGGAAAAACTTGGAGAACAGGTGCAAACGCTAACACAAAAATTACTTTTTCTACAGATGTAACAATTGGAGAAAAAAATGTAGCTGCAGGAACGTATGCCGTTTATACAAAACCAAATGAAAAATCTTGGGATATAATGTTGTATTCAGATTCTGATAACTGGGGAAATCCTAAAGAATGGGATGCTGCTAAAGTTGTTGCAAGTACAAATGTAGAAGTACAAAAAATGCCAATGAAAATTGAAACGTTTACTGCAACTTTTGACGATTTAACCAATAACAATGGAGTATTAGGTTTACTTTGGGAAGATGTATATGTTGGTATGCCATTTACAGTACCAACTGAGAAATTAGTGATGGCTTCTATTGATGAAGTTATGAAGGGAGAACCAAATGCAAGTGCATTTTATGATGCTGCTGTGTACTATAAAACTGCCGATAAAGATATAAACCAAGCATTAACTTGGGTTGATAAAGCGATAGAAATGACTAAAGAAGATCCTAAGTTTTGGATGTTAAGACAACAATCTTTAATTCATGCAAAAGCTGGTAAAACTGCAACTGCTATTGCAGCTGCAAAACAATCTTTAGAATTAGCTGAAAAAGTAGGAAATGAAGGTTATGTAAAAATGAACAAAGCTTCTTTAGAAGAATGGGGAGCAAAATAATGCTCTTCTCTTTTTAAAAATATTTTAAACTCGCAGGAAACTGCGAGTTTTTTTGTGTCTTTATTTTTATGATTAAGATAAACACCTCTTCTTTTACAGGAAATTTCCTTTCTTAATTTCATTTTTTTAACGCTACCAAACTTGGTACTTACCCTTGTGTCCGAACTACTGTATTCACCTAATTTTGTGACAGTTAAGTAAATATTTAGTATTATTCGTTTTTAACATTCTAAATATTTATTTAGTTAAAACCAAAATATTAATAGTATAAAATTAATTAAAATGAAAAAACTACAAACAATTTTAAAGCAAGATCATTCTAAAAAAACAAAAAAAGAATTGATCGAATTATTAACAGGAATTAATGAAATTGTCGGTGATGATTTTGGGAAAATTACTGGTATTCAATTAAGTGAATTATCTAAAACCAAAAATGATGATTTGGTAGCAATTATAAATTCATTTAAAGAAAATTATGATGTAAAATGGGAAGAAAGTTTTGGAGAAGCTTCAACTAAAATATTAAAAACCATTTTAGCTCAAATAGAAAAAGATGAAAACCAGTTCTCTACCTCAAATGCTTCAGATGCCGATTTTGCTGCTGAACTAGGTAGTATCGATTTTGAAAACTTAATTGGTGGACCATTGAATGCCTGTGTTACAGCCCAAGCTAACGCATCTATGTCTACAGTTAACTTTATAAAAGAGGTTGGTTTTGAAGACGATGGGACTCTTCGAATGGTTGATTTTTCATACACAAAAACGGTACCTAATGATGATGGAACAGGAACTACAACTGAAGATATATCATTAATTGTTCCTTTTGTATCTGTATTAAATATACCTAGTTTAAGAATAGAAACTTGTGAAGTAGATTTTAATGTTAAGTTAAATTCTGTTTACACAAAAGACGTAAGTAGCGAGTTTGGTATTGATGCAGATGTTAGTGGTGGTTGGGGACCTGTAAAATTTAAAGTTTCTGCTTCATACAAAAGATCTTCTAGCACAGGTGTAAAAGTAGAAAAAGAATATACAATGGGTGTAAAAGTTGTTGCGACTAACGATCAAATGCCTGGTGGATTAGAAAAAGTTTTAGGAATTTTATCTGAATAAAATTATGATAAAGCTATCTGATTACATGGACTATCTCAACGAAGAGATAGTCCTTGCTAGAAAAAAAGCAGACGAACAAGCAATACTAATTGCTAAAGAGTATGCTAAAGATCCGTATCTAAAATATTTTAGAGTACCTAGATTTACAATGCCTTCAGTTAAATTAAATATTCCTATTAAAATTTCTGAATTAAACTCGCAAACAAAGTATAACTTTAAAATGGACGATGATGCTTTTATAAGCGAAGTAAATGACAAAATAGCCATAATAAATAAAGAAAAGAGTTTAAAAATAAACCCAATAAATAAGGAAACACTTAAAGCAGACGACTTTAAAAAAGTAGTTACAAAACTAGAAAAGGTAGATTATAGTTACGTTAAAAAGTTAGATGATAATTTAACCAAAGTAGATATTAAAGTACCTATAAAAAACATTGTTAAAAAACAAGGTTTTAGTGTTGCCAACAAAGAGCTAGAAAGTGAAGAAATGGCTACAATTTTAAAAGATGCTTTTAAAAATAGATACACACCAGTTTCTGCTAAGCTAGATGATATTTACTTCGATCCAAATACCAGTAATGAAACCGATAAAGGCAAAATTTTACTTACGTTAAATGTAGAAATGGTTGAAGAAGGGATTAGGATACATAATGCAACTGATGAAAAAGGAAATAAAATTGAAGAAATAATTTTTGAATAATGAACGTATTAATTCATTTTAAAAAACAACAATTAGAAACTTTTATAAAACTACTTATTCTTGAGAATGAAAAGTTTATAAAAAAGGATTTTAATCTAGACAAATCATTAATGAAATTACTTAATGATGTTCAAGAATATTATAGGAGAATTGGAGAAAGTACAGAAGAAGGAAACGTCAGTCAATTAAAAACACACTTAGATATTGCTGTTTCTGGAATAGATCCGGTAAAATTAGAAAGAGTTAAAACTAGAAGAAGAGATATTGTAAAAATTGCTTGTTACCATTGTTTATCTAGTTTAAACCAAACTTTAGAGAATTCACTCGTTCTAGTAAAAAACATTATTAATGAAGCTACAGAAAACATTAACCAAGTGCTTTTATCTGCATATCAAGCCAAATTAATTACAGATGCAATTATTAAAAAAGCAGATACAATAGACAAATGCACTTCTTTATGGGAAAAACTAAAAGAAAATGAGCAAATATTACTTTTAGATAAGAAATTAAAACTAACCATTTTACAACAAGATATAAGCATAATTTTAGATCAAGCTTTATCTAAACTTAAAAATTAAACCACCATGAAAACTACTAATAAACCTAAAAAATATATCATTCAATTAAAGGACGATAGCAAAAGTAGTCTTACAAAAGCTGCGAAAGAATTAAGTTTAAAAATTACGTCATCCTCAGAATTAAGTTCTAAAGTAAGAGCGCAAGATGTATTAGATTCAGGTAACGGATTGTTTCTTAAAAATTTAGGATTAGCAATTGTTGAAGACTATGAAGTAGAGAAACTTCATCATTTAACAAACGCATCATCTAACCCAATAATTTACTGGGAAAAAGAAAGGAAATTTAAACCTGTTACAGAGTTAGATTTATTAGATGAAATGAAAATTAATATCAATAATATGTCTGAGAAAATAGCGCAATTAAAAGAATTAATTGAAGCTAATAATAGACTCAACATCAATAAGAATTTAACTTGGGGTTTAAATGCAGTTGGAATTGAATTAAGTAATTATACCGGTAAAGGAATAGATATTGCTATTTTAGATACTGGTTTCTATAAAGATCATCCAGACTTTGTTGGAAGAAATATTTCTGGAAAATCTTTTGTTCCTGGAGAAAAATGGTATTTAGATGGACATGGACATGGAACTCATTGTACAGGAACTGCTGCAGGAAGCATTTCCCTAGTAGATAATAAACGATATGGTGTTGCTCATGAAGCAAATATTGTTATTGGTAAAGTTTTAAGCGATTCCGGAAGTGGTTCTACCAGTGGTATTATTGATGCTATTGATAATAGTTTAGAAAAAGGACATAATATTATATCAATGTCTTTAGGCTCTTCAGTAAAAATTGGGGAAAAACCTTCACCAATTTTTGAACAAGTTGGAAGAAAAGCTTTAGAAAAAAACACATTAATAATTGCAGCAGCCGGTAACGACAGCAACAGACCAAGCTTACCAAAACCAGTTAGCAGTCCTGCAAATGCAGAATCTATAATGGCTGTTGCGGCTTTAGATGAAGCGTTAAAAGTAGCTAACTTTTCTAACGGAGGAATTAATGCAAGTAATGGAGGAAGAGTAGATATTTCTGCTCCTGGTGTAGATATATTTAGTTCATATTCAAAAAATGGTTCTCAAAATAAATTATACACAACTATGAGTGGCACAAGTATGGCAACACCACATGTTGCAGGTATTGCTGCTTTATACTGGGAAGCATTCCCAAATTTATCGGCGGAAGGTATTTGGCTAAAATTAGAAAAAAGAGCAAAACAACTTTCTAACCAATTGTACAGAGACATTGGACAAGGAATAATACAAACAATATAATTATGTATGTTTATTTAGCTGTTTTAAAAGAAGATGTAATACTTAATAAAGATGTATTGAGTTACTTTGCAGACATGAATTTTACGCTACTTGCTTACTACCCAAAGTTAAGTATCATAAAAATTGAAAGCAAAGTTTCATTAAAAGACGTTACAGTAAGGTATATAAGTTCAATTGAACAAGAAAAAACTATAAATCTATAGTTTTTTCTTGGATCAAAAACTTTATATTTTCTTTAACTTAAAAGTTAAGTACTTTTATCAAACTTTACTGATTGAATTTAAAAATACTTATATTAAAAATGGAGAAGCATTTACTACTAATTATTTCTATCCTAACCATATTAAGCTGTAAAACAGCAGAAAAAAGCAGTCAAGAAGTAATTGATCCTGTTGAGTATTCAATGGATACTAATGCTGATTTCTTATCAGAATATCCAGAAATAAATGCTATTTCAATAGGAATTTTTAAAGATGGAAAAAAACTCACCAAATATTACGGCGAAATTGATAAAGGAAAAAATAACAAACCAAATGACAATTCTCTTTTTGAAATTGCGTCAGTAACAAAAACATTTACTGGATTTTTAACTGCACAAGCTGTTTTAGAAGGGAAACTAAATTTAGAAGATGATATTAGAAAATATTTAAATGGCTCTTATCCTAATTTAGAATACCAAAGTCAACCCATTAAAATTAAAAATTTACTAACACATTCAGCAGGTTTTACACGTGATTTTTCTTCAACCTTGCAAAAATTTTTCTTAGATGATATTTCAGAAAGTGATGAAAAAGAACTCAGAACTTACAATAAAGAAAAACTTTTAGAAGACTTAAATAACTTTGAACTTAATACAACTCCAAACACTACTTACAACTACTCTCCTATTGTTGGTCCTGAAATTTTAGCAATACTTCTTGAAAACGTTTATCAAAAACCATATTCAACGCTTTTAAATGAATTCATTTTAAAAAAGATTGGCATGGAAAATACAGCGATTCATTTAGATGAAAATGCTAAAAAACATATAGTAAATGGCTACACTGATAAAGGTAAATTAGTAAAACCTGCAATTGAAATTTTAAACGGAGCAGGTGGCGGAATAAAATCAACAATTCCAGATTTACTAAAGTATATTGAATACTTATTGGAAAGCAAAAACCCTGTAATTAAAGAAATGAAAAAGCCTTTGTTTTATGACAAAGAAGACGATGAAGATTACGGTTATTTTTGGCGTTTAAACGATAAAGATATATTACATAACGGCGGAACAGGCGGAAGTGCAAATTGGGTAATTATATTACCAGAATCTAACTGTGGTTTTACAGTTCATATTAATTCTAACGGAGATACCTCAGGAGATTTAATAAATGCTATTGCTTTTAATATCTATAGAGATATGGCGAGCTACCCAGAAAAAAACATGCATCAACCTGTTAGAAAAGCAATTTTAGAAAACACAAAAAACGGTATACTTTATTATAAAAATTTAAAGAAAAACAACCCGTCTAACTATAACTTTCACGATAAAAACGTATTAAATAATATTGGTTACGATTTACTTGGTGAAAACAGAATTACTGATGCAATACAGGTATTTCAATTATTAGTTACTGAATTTCCCAACTCAGCAAATGCGTATGACAGTTTAGGTGAAGGTTATTATAAAAACAAACAATACAATTTATCTTTAATAAACTATAAAAAATCTCTGGAGTTAAATCCAAAAAGTACAAATCCAGTAAAAATGATTGAGAAAATTAATGAGATTTTAAATGAAGAATAATTAATTATCAAACGGTAACAATTCTCTATTTTCTATTGCTTCCTCAATATCTACAGTAATATATCTGTGGCTATTGAAAAACTTCCTAGAATTAACAAGTTTAATTATTGCAACACGTTTTCCTTTATTGTCTTGTTTTATTGAAGTTATTATAACTTTTTCTCCCTTAATATTTTTATAATTTGCTAATCCTCCTTTTTTTATAATAAAATTATCTTTTGGAAAATTAATATGCTTATAATTATTAAATTTTACACTTCCTATAATAAATATATCTCCAGAGTTAAAATCTGATTCTGAACTCTGAGAAAACATAAAGAGAGTAATAAAAAATGCTAAAACTGTACTTAAAATATTATTTTTCATAAAGCCAAAGTTTAAAATTAATGGTTGTTAAATATAATAAAATTGTAATAGTTGTTAAAATGATTGAGTAAAAAAATTACACGACAAACATCAACTAACCTCTTCAAAAACATCTTTTTTCTTCCCCATAAACACCTGCAAAATAATTGCAATAAACATCACCAAACCACAACCTAAAGCGTTGAGCCATAAATACGGTAACCAATCTAAAAGAAATACCCAGACAATCAATGCCTGCGTAATTAAAGCAGCTATAAAAACTGCGTTTCCTTTCACAAATTTTATAAAGAAAGCAAGTAAGAAAATACCCAAGACATTTCCATAAAAAATAGAACCAATAATATTTACTAATTGAATTAAATTATCAAATAAATTGGCAACACAAGCAACGGAAATAGCTATAAGTCCCCAAAGTAGTGTAAACCATTTAGACGCTTTTACATAATGTTCATCGCTCTTTTCTTCGCCAACATTTCGTTTGTATAAGTCAATTGCAGTTGTACTTGCCAATGCATTTAATTCTGATGCGGTAGAAGACATTGCGGCAGATAAAATTACGGCTAATAAAAGTCCGATTAATCCTCTTGGTAAATTGTTGATTATAAAATGAATAAACACATAATCCTTATCGTTAGACTCTATTTTCTTGATTGATTTTTCATTCACCTTTTCAATAATTTCTTTGGCTGAAGCTTTTAACGCTAAATCTCTTTCGTTTAATAATTGAATTTTCTCTTTTTCTTCCACCTGAAAACCATCTAAAAATATGGCTCTTTTATCATTTTCAATTTCAATATGTTCCGCTTCTAACTGTTGATATTCAGCAACATATTCAGATCTTAAAACCTCTTCATTTGCGCCAGGATTAAAGTTTAAAGGCGATGCGTTAAATTGATAAAAAACAAAAACCATAACACCAATTAACAAGATAAAAAACTGCATTGGCACTTTTAACAATCCGTTAAAAATCAAACCTAATTGGCTTTCTCTAACCGATTTACCAGATAAATAACGCTGAACCTGACTTTGGTCTGTACCAAAATAGGATAACATCAAAAACGTTCCTCCTAAAATACCTGTCCAAACGGTGTATCTATTACTTAAATCGAAAGAAAAATCTAAGACTTCCATTTTATTACTCGCGCCCGCAATTTCAAGTGCTTTTGTAAATGTAATATTTGCTGGAAGCTGACTCATAATCATAAAAAATGCAATTAACATTCCAACAAAAATGATAATCATTTGTTGTTTTTGCGTTACGTTTACCGCCTTTGTTCCTCCAGAAACCGTGTAAATAATTACTAAGAACCCAATTACAATGTTTAGCAATAGTAAATCCCATCCTAAAACTGCCGACAAGATAATTGCAGGTGCAAAAATGGTAATTCCGGCTGCCAAACCACGCTGAATTAAAAATAAAATTGCGGCTAAACTTCTTGTTTTTAAATCGAATCTTCCTTCCAAAAACTCATAAGCTGTATAGACTTTTAATTTGTGATAAATAGGGATAAAAACCAAGCAAATAATAACCATTGCAATTGGCAATCCAAAGTAGAATTGCACAAAACCCATTCCGCTATGAAACGCTTGCCCTGGCGTAGATAAAAACGTTATTGCACTCGCTTGCGTTGCCATAACTGACAATCCAATTGTCCACCATTTAGAGTCGTTTCCTCCTTTAATATAGTCAGTTACGTTCTTATTTTTTCGAGTTACGTAGGTTCCGTAAGCAACTATAAAAATTAAAGTTGCCGATAAAATTATCCAATCTATTGCGTGTAATTTACTTGCTACTTCCATCGATTAAACTGTAAAAATATTTGTTATAAAATAGAAAGCAATAATGTAAAGTATGTTGGCAATTAAGACCAACGAATAGGCTTTTTTCCATGTGTATTTTTTACTATCCATATATTTTTATTTGAAGCTATCTCCTGCTTTCCGCTGTATCTTTTTGTGAAAAACAAAAAGGATGTCGCTGCAATCAGGGCTAAACTTATTTATTATCTTTTGTCATTCCTGCGCAGGCAAGAATCCATATTAACGCTTGTTTAGATTCCTGCCTTCGCAGGAATGACAAACAGTTAATTTTAATTCTATCTGTGTCCGTTCGAGCGCAGTCGAGAACTAATTAAACCTCTCGACTGCGCTCGAGGAGACATTCTGGAACTTTACAACTTTAAAAACTATTACTTCCCAACCGAAAGCATATTCGCAAACAATTTATACGCACCAGAAACTCCAACAGGCAATTCTCTAAAGAAGCTTAAACCAGTATATATGTAATTTCCTTTGCCATATTTTGCTATCAATAAACTTCCTTTTTTAGCTGATTCTCCTTTATCATTCATTGCTAAAACTGGTGTGTATTCCGAACTCCAAGTATTTGGAAAATACAAACCACGTTCTTGCACCCAACCATTAAAATCTTCTTTGGTAATCTTATTTGGGTAATTTAAAATTGCATGCTCTTTAGCCAACAACCTAATTTCAGCATTTTCATCAGTAACTCTATCTCTCGATAATCCTAATTTGAATGGCGCAGCAACATCAACACCTCTATTAGTATTGTATTGCACAATCATGTTTCCACCATTTTTCACATATTCTAACAAATGTTTTTGTTTGAATTTTAATTCAGAAACAGTATTGTAAGCTCTAATTCCAACAACAATAGCGTCAAACTGCTGTAAGTTTTTCTCGTTAATTTCATTCGGATTTATCTCAGTAACTTGATACCCAATTTGACGTAAACTTTCTGGAACCGCATCTCCAGAACCTTGAATATAACCAATTGAATTTCCTGCTTTTTTAATATCCAAACGCACAACTTTAGCTTCAGAATTTAATAAAACTGATTGCTTTGGAATGTGATTGTAATTAATTTCCACCAACTCTTTGGTGTATTTTTTTCCATTTGCAGTTGCTATGACTTTTAACTTTCCTTCTGATTGATTTTTTGGTGGACTTACCATAAAATCAACAGTTTTTAAATCGTTTTTCTGTGCAATTGTAAAATCGATAAATTTAGGTGAAACAGACCAACCATTTGGAATTTCTAAAGAAACACTTCCACTTGTATTTTGAGCTCTTGCTCTAACCGCTACAGATACTTTTTGCGGTGTATCATCAGAAAAAATTAATACTTTGTTTTTTAGTTTTGTTGTTATTTGTGGTAAAACTTCAAACGGTTCATAAATTTCTCCAATATCTCGTTTTGAGTATCTACGCACAACATCTTTAGTTACTGTAATCGACTCATTTTCAATTATTAAATTAAACTGAACTTGCAACGGTCTTGGTGTTTCTGGCAAACCAATTAATTGCTGATTATCAACTTTATACATTCCTAAATCGGCTTCTTTGTTCAACCAATATGGCGAAGAAAAATCTAAATTTGAAATGCTAATAGTTTCCTTAAAATTCTGTCTTTTATTGTTTGTTAAATCAATATTTTTAGAAATAACTTTGTTTGCAGGAAGTAATTTTACAGAAGATAATTCCACTTTTGCAATACTTCTATTTAATGCTTCAAAATTCACATCAATAGTAGAATTTGGTGTTGCACTTGAACTATTTGCAGAAGCTTCTAAATACAAACCTGCGCAAGCTTCAATAATTTCTTGTAATTCTTTTGACTTTATATTTTTCCAATGCGCATCTTTTAAATTCTGAACCAATTTATAAGCCTTCATTAAAGCTGGTAAATGTTTGGCCGGATTTACAAAATCGAAATTATTTTCTACTTCGTATAAAATATCGCCAATTTCTCCACCACCCTCTACTCTATTCCATGTAGTATTGATTCCTGAAAAAATATCATTTTTATCTTTTGGCGCATTTCCTTTTAAAAACTCAACATACTCAGTTTGATTTCCACGAGTTGATAAACGTCCAAAACCTTGACATAAATGTTGGCTACTTGCCATAGAAGCCAACTCGTTGTTAGAAACTCCTTTTAAGGGATAATACACACCAACATCAAATGAAGTGAATCCTTTTACAGCTTTTTTAAAATCGTCTTCTCTTCCTCTAAAAAACCACGAAGAAGTATTGTAAAACAAACGTTCTGGTTGCCAGGTTTCTGTATATTTTAATTGATTAGAAAACTTAGTCTTATCATTTGCTAAATCAAACGCCTCAACACTTAATATTGCAGAACTTGTATGATGTCCATGTGTTGTTCCTGGTGTTCTGTGATTAAATCGGTTTATAATTACATCGGGCTTAAAAGTTCTTATTGCCCAAACTACGTCTGCCAATACTTTTTCTTTTTGCCAAATTTCTAAAGTTTCATCTGGATGTTTTGAGTAGCCAAAATCATTTGCTCTGGTAAATAATTGTTGTCCACCATCAATACTTCTTGCTGCCAATAATTCTTGTGTTCTAATTACTCCTAATAACTCGCGCATTTCTGAACCAATTAAATTTTGTCCGCCATCTCCACGCGTTAATGATAAATAAGCTGTACGTGCTTTTACATTATTAGCTAAATAGGCAATTAAACGTGTATTTTCATCATCTGGATGCGCAGCAATGTATAAAGCAGTTCCTAAAAAATTAAGTTTTTGAACTTTTTCGTATAGCTGATTTGTGTTAAGTTTTTGTGGTTTTTGGGCAACTATTGATGTGATTATCAATAGAAAAGAAAGCGAGAGTATTGCTTTTTTCATTTTTAATAGTTTGATTGAAAACAAAAGTAGTTTTTTAGTTTTCTAAAATGGTTAAAGAAAGTTTAAAATTTGTTGTTTAAACACCCCTAAAGTCCCCTCGAGGGGACAATGGATTCTTTAATAGAACTTTCTCTATTTTAATAAGCTTGGCGAATGTCAAGTAAAAAATAACGTAAATAGTTAAAAATAAAATTCAAATTCAACTGTCCCCTTGAGGGGACTTTAGGGGTGATTTTCTCTCAAAAAAAAATATTAAAAATTAGAAGAATGACCAAGTAATCATTTAATTAATAAGCAGATTGCTTCGTACCTCGCAATGACGTTAATAAATACGCCCGCGTTAGCGATTGCAACGGCATCCTTTTTTGGAGGAACGAGAAAAAAGATATAGTGGAAAGCGCGACCTGAAAGGGAACGCTCAAATAATAATGAACAATCCACTAAAAACTGTTAATAATTTTATTTTAAAACCCAGTAAAATAGAATATATTTGTAATCCATTTTTAAAAAGGAAAATACATGAAATTTATAGTTTCTAGTTCGCAATTACTAAAACAATTACAGGTTTTAGGCGGCGTAATAAACAGCAATAATACCTTACCAATTTTAGATAATTTTTTATTAGAATTGTCTGAAAATGAGTTAAAGATATCGGCTTCTGATTTAGAGACAACAATGAGTTCTATTGTAGCTGTAGAAAGCACTGACGAAGGCGCAATTGCGGTTAATGCACGTTTGTTATTAGACACTTTAAAGACGTTTCCGGACCAACCATTAACGTTTAAAACGGAAGGCGAAAGCACTATAGAAATTAGTTCTGATCAAGGTAAATACGACATGGCATTTTTTGGAGCTGAAGAGTTTCCTAAAGCTGTAGAATTACCTTCTCCAAGTAAAACTTTAGTACCTGCTCATATTTTAGGAACGGCAATTTCAAAGACAATTTTTGCTTCTGGAAACGATGATTTACGCCCAGTAATGAGCGGTGTTTTCTTCCAGTTTTCTTCTAATAGCTTAACTTTTGTGGCTACAGATGCGCATAAATTGGTAAAATATACAAGAACAGATGTTACTGCAGATAAAACGGCAGAATTTATAATGCCTAAAAAACCTTTAAATTTATTAAAGGGAATTTTAAGTGGTTCTGAAGAGGAAGTTTCTATTGAATACAACGATTCTAACGCTAAATTTACGTTTGATAATACGGTTTTAGTGTGTAGATTAATTGATGGAAAATATCCTAATTATGAAGCGGTAATTCCGAAGGAAAATCCGAATAAATTAACAGTTGATAGAGCTTCTTTCTTAAACTCGGTTCGTAGAGTTTCTATTTTCTCAAGTAAAACTACACATCAGATTCGTTTAAAAATGGCAGGAACAGAATTAAATATTTCTGCAGAAGATTTAGACTATGCCAACAAAGCAGACGAACGTTTATCTTGTGATTACCAAGGTGATGATATGCAAATTGGTTTTAACTCTCGTTTTTTAAGTGAAATGTTAAGTAACTTAAATGCAAACGATGTTTTAATTGAAATGTCTTTACCAAACCGCGCAGGAATTTTAACTCCAATTGACGGAACTGACGAAGGTGAACAAATTACTATGCTTGTTATGCCTGTTATGTTGAATTCGTAATAAATTGTCATTCCTGCGCAGGCAGGAATCTATAACATATTAGAAAACCACAATGGTTCTGAAACAAGTTCAGAATTAATTGTGGTTTTTTGTTTACATTTACTTTCTAACATAAAATCAGTTTTTGATAATGACTTTTAACGAAGTAAATACCAAACGAAGAAGTATAAGAGATTTTACTAAACAAGAAGTTTCTACTGAATTAATAAATGAAATTCTAAAAGATGCTTTAGAAGCTCCGTCAAGCTCAAATACTCAACCGCTTAAAGTTGTTGTTGCAACTGGAAATACCTTAAAAGAAATAGGAAAAGAGTTAACTTTTAAATATAATACTTCCGCTAAATTAGCAAAGAAAAATATTTTTGCTAAATTATATTCAGCTTATAAACACAAATTACAGCCTAATAAAGTATACCAAACAATTCAAGGAAAATATTTTGGCATTTATCAAGAACGAAGAATAAAAACTGCCGTTGGTTTGTATAAAGTTTTAGGAATAAAACGAGAAGACAAGAAAAAGCGACACGAAGAAATGGCAAAAAACTTTAATTTCTTTGGCGCTCCTGTTGCAATTTGGATTTACGCAAATCCAAAAATGAAATATACAGCTTTAGTAGATACAGGCATATTTATGCAAAATTTAATGCTTTCTGCAACCAATAAAGGTTTAGGAACGTGTCCGCAAGGAGCTTTAAATTTATGGAGAGAACCTGTAGACAAACACTTTTCTGTACCCAAAGGTTACGAGTTAGTTTGCGGCCTTTCTTTAGGTTATCCTTCTGAAGCAAAAGTAAATAGTTATAGACCTGAAAAAATATCTGTTGAAGAGTTATTGGTTATTAAGAAGTAATATTAAGTATAGTTCATTCATGAAAAAGTTTTTCAAACTTATTGGTATATCAATTTTTATATTCATTTTATTTTTTAGCTATAAGCTTTACAAAAACTATAATACAATTAATAATATATCTGAATTAAGAGAATCAAATTTTAATAAATATTTGAATTTATTTTACTTGAAAAATGATAGAACTCCTTATGATTTAAATGAATTTAAAACTTATTTAAAAAATAGAGACGTTAAATTATTAAAACTTGTAAATAATATTGATATCCAATATAAACGGAATAATTTAGGGTTTATATCTATTTATCATAAAGGGGTTGATAATGTAGATGATTCTCTAAAAATCAAATATGAAAATTTAGATAGTTTTTTAGATTTGTTTTATAAGAAAGGGGATATAGAAATCGACTATCATTATACTAATATTTTTGAAAAATTTAATACAATCTATAATATTGGAAAAGATTCTATTATAAGAAAAAATAAAATTAATGTTTCCGAAATTTTTAGAGACCACTTAAAATGTGATTCTTCAAAGTTAAGATTAAAAAAATTAAAATACACACGATTTAACTACCTCTCTATAAAAATTAACAAAGGTAATATTAAGGTCTCTGATACTATTTCTGCTGGTGTAAATTCATTTTATAATAATACAGAACCTTTTCCTGAAAACACTAAAGAAATATTATTAAGCTATATACGTCAAGAAAAAAATCTTTTCCATAAAGATTCTATTTATTTTATCAATTTTAAATTTGATGATATAGATAATTATAAATGTAAATAGAATGAATTTCCTCGCGCACTTATATTTATCAGGAAACAACCAACAAATAATGATTGGCAATTTTATTGCTGACCATATTAGAGGAAATAAATTTCAGCATTATTCCGAAGAAATAAAAAAAGGAATTCTTTTACATAGAGAAATAGACACATTTACCGATGCACATTCAATAGTTAGAAAAAGTAAACGTAGATTACACGAACGTTACGGACATTATGATGGCGTAATAATCGATATTTTTTACGATTATTTTTTAGCTAAAAACTGGGATAGTTATTCTGCAATTCCGTTGGAGGCTTATACACAATCTGTCTATGAATTATTTAAAAAAGAATCATCTAATTTGCCTTTAAAATCACAACAATTTATCGGTTATATGATTGAGTATAACATACTGTATAATTATAGTACTTTGGAAGGAATTCAGCAAGTTTTAAACGGAATGAACAGCAGAACCAAAGGGAAATCTCAAATGAACTTAGCTGTTGAAGACTTACAACTTTACAATAAAGAATTAGAAGAAGATTTTACCATTTTCTTTGAAGATTTACGTAACTTTTGCAATCAAAAAATAAAAGAACTAACTGTCATTCCGAACGAAGAATGAAGAGAGGAATCTCAAATTAAAGAGAGATTTCTTATAAATTAATCTTGAGCGGAGTCGAAAGGCTAAAAAAGCTCATTTCGAAATGACAAAATTTTAAATTATGAAAAAAATATTTTTATTAATTGCAATTTCAATCACATTATTCAATTGCAAAACCTCAGAAAAGAAAGAAAAAAATATTGGTCTAGTTACCGAAAAAGCTATGGTTGTTTCTGCTCGTGAAGAAGCTTCAAAAATTGGAACAGACATTCTTAAAAAAGGTGGTAATGCTTTTGATGCTATGGCTGCAACGGAATTAGCTTTAGCAGTTGCCTATCCGTATGCTGGAAATATTGGCGGCGGCGGATTTATGGTCTATCGTAAAAATGATGGGCAAATTGGCGCATTAGATTACAGAGAGAAAGCTCCGTTAGCTTCAAGTAAGGACATGTACTTAGACAAAGACGGAAACATTATTAAAGGAAAAAGCACTTTAGGCGCAATGGCTGTTGGTATTCCTGGAACTGTTGCTGGTGTTTTTGCTACTCATAAAAAATTTGGTTCTTTACCTATTGAAGATATTTTAAAACCAGTAATTGCTTTAGCTAAAAGGGGAATTATTGTTACCAAAAAGCAAGAAGACAGAATTAAAAAGTATCAACCTTACTTCTTAAAAGCGAATAAAGAACCTATTATTTTCAATCAAAAATGGAAAGAAAATGATACCATAAAATATAATGCTTTAGCAGAAACTTTAGAAAGAATTCTTAAAAACGGACGAGACGAATTTTACAAAGGTGAAACTGCAAAACGTTTGGTGAAATTTATGCAAGCAAATGGCGGAATTATGACTGAAGAAGATTTGGCAAAATACGAAGCACAATGGAGAACTCCTGTTACCTTTACTTATGACGACTTAAAAGTAATTTCAATGTCTCCACCTTCTAGTGGAGGAATTTGTTTAGCACAAATTATGAACGGAATTGAACCGTATGATTTAGACAAATTTGGGCATAATTCAACCAAAACAATTCAAATAATTGCGGAAGCAGAAAGAAGAGCTTATGCAGATAGAAGTTTCTTTTTAGGAGATCCTGATTTTGTAAAAATTCCATTAAAGACATTAATTTCTAAAGAATATACAAAAGGTAGAATGGATAATTTTTCTTTTGAAAAAGCAACAAAATCGGCTGATGTAGCTCACGGAACTGTAGAAATGATAGAAAGTGATGAAACAACCCACTACTCTATTGTAGATCAGTTTGGTAACGCAATTTCTGCAACTACAACTATAAATGGCGCTTATGGTTCTAAATTATATTGTGAAGATTTAGGGTTCTTTTTAAATAATGAAATGGACGATTTTTCTAGCAAACCTGGTGTTCCAAATCAGTTTGGATTAGTTGGTGCAAAAGCGAATGAAATTATGCCCGAAAAAAGAATGCTAAGTTCTATGACTCCTACAATTGTTGAGAAAAACGGCAAACTTTGGATGGTTGTTGGAACTCCTGGTGGTTCAACAATTATTACTTCTGTATTACAAACTATTTTAAATGTACATGAGTTTAACTTCGGGATGCAAGAAGCTGTAAATCAGCCGAGATTCCATCACCAATGGTTACCAGACATGATTATGATGGAACCAAATATGTTTGATAGAAAAGTTGTGGAAGATCTTAAAAAAGTTGGCTACACAATAAATGAAGAAGATGCACCTGTTATTGGTAAAGTTGAAGGGATTTTAAGATTACCAAACGGTAAATTAGAAGGTGGAGCAGATCCTCGTGGAGACGATAAAGCAGTTGGATTTTAATTAAACTTATATCTTTGGATTAAAACTTGATATACATAGAACAATTTAGAGAAAATATGAAAAAAATAGTATTCCTTTTATTCTTTATAGTTTTTTATTCACACGCTCAAGTTATTAGTGATAGAAAATATAATAAACTCACAAAACCCAATACAGCTAATAATTTATCGATCTATTTACAAGGAAAAATACATAAAGATCTCTTACAAGACATTACTTTTCCTAAGTATGGTCGTAAAGTAACGCTATCTTATTATGTAAACAAAGACGGAAAACCCTACAACATTAATTTTAATTCTTACAGAAACAACAAATTAACAAGAGCACTAAAGAAATATATGAAAGAATATTCTTTAGATAGTTTAGGATTTAAAGCAGACACAAGAAAAAAATATACTATTCAAATAATTTCAAAAAAGAAAGACAAAAACATTATTGAATGTAGCACAAATCCTATAGAAATAACTTCTCCAAACTCTGAGTCTTGTAAAGATTTAAACTTCTATAGCGACATAAATAATTGTTTTAATAAAGAGTTAAGAAATCTATTTTACAATTCGATTAATTATAGTCTAGCAGATTCCATTAAAACAGATAATGAAATTATAAATTTAAATTTTAAAGCATTAATTGACAAAGAAGGTAAACTGAAGTTAAGAAATTTAAAAGTTCCAGAAATTTTTAAAAAACACTTGTACGATATTGTTGAAAAAAGCAACTTTCAATTTAAACCGCAATTAATTAATGGAATACCTAATGATTATTTTTACAGAATAAGACAAACATTTAATAAAGGCGATAAACCAAACAAATCTGAAAGAGATAATGAATTTGATGATGTTTTTAAACCTACCACAACAAATGATTTTGCATTATTTTTAAAGGAAAAATTAACACAATCAGATATAAATAGCGCTAACTTAAATAGGTTTAACAATAGATTAAAAATTTATTTTGAATTAGATGCTAAAGAAAAACCTATAAATATTAGTACAAACGCAAGGTCTGAAAAATTAGAAAAAAAAGTAATTGAAATATTTAAGAAATACGATATTTCAAAAGCTACTTTTTTAAATAATCACAAAGCAAATAGATACTTTACACCAATAATATTACACAATAATGGTAAAAATGAAGTTTACACAAACAGTATTATGGGATACAGTAGAATACCAATTTTTCCTGAATGTGAAAAATCATTAAATGCAACTATGGCAAAAAAGTGTTACAACCAGACAATACGCAATGTTGTTGCCTATAATTTTAATGCTAAAATGGCTAGCAGTTTAGGTTTAAGACCAGGTAAAAAAAGAATATTTGTAAATTTTAAGATAGATACTTTAGGTAATATAACAGATATTAAAAGTAGAGCATCTCATTATTTATTGAAAAAAGAAGCAGAAAGAATTGTTAAAAAATTATCTAAACCAGCACCAGCCATCTTTGGTAACAAACCTCAAACAACAAATTTCACTTTACCGATAACATTTTCATTAGATTAAATTTTAATAAATTAATATTGATTACTTATCTAAGTTTTTAATTATGCAAGTACAACCATTCCATTTAGCAATTCCAGTTCAAAACCTAGAAAAATGCAGAGCCTTTTATAGAGATATTTTACAATGTAAAGAAGGTAGAAGTACTAATCATTGGGTAGATTTTAATTTCTTTGGACATCAATTTGTTATTCATCAAAAAGAAGGTTTTATACCAACGGAATCAGTTACAAATCCTGTTGATGGACACGATGTTCCTGTTCCGCATTTTGGAGTAGTTTTAACTTGGGAAGATTGGCACGCTTTGGCTAAACGTTTAAAAACAGTAAACACGCAATTTATAATTGAACCAACGATTCGCTTTAAAGGAAAAGTTGGAGAGCAAGCTACAATGTTTTTTAACGATCCAGAAAACAATGCTTTAGAGTTCAAAGCTTTTAAAGATATGAGTCAAATTTTTGCCACTTAATGCAATTAATTGAATCTCATAAAGTTCTAAGTTTAAAAAAACCAATTCGTTTACAGGATTATGGCGTCGGAATTTTCAGCACAAATCCCACAAAATCTGGGCTAAAAAAAGCCATTAAAAAAGGACTTGTTTTTGTTGATGGAGAAATTGCATCAACAGCACTTTTTATAGTTGGTAATGAAACTATAGAATTCTTTCAATCAGAAGAAAATAAAAAAGAGTTCGATTTTGATTTAAAGGTTTTATTTGAAGATGATTTTTTAGCAATTATTTACAAACCTGCCGGAATTGTAGTTAGCGGAAATTCTTTCGCAACTATTGATAACGCACTATTTCAAAATATTAAAAAAAGCACACAATCTGATGCTGTAAAACCAAGGCCAGTTCACAGATTAGATTATCCAACAAGCGGTTTATTATTAATTGGGAAAACTAATTCTTCAATAATTGCATTGAATAAATTATTTGAAAATAAAGAAATTCAGAAAACATACCATGCAGTTTCAATAGGTAAAATGGAAGAATCTGGAACTATTGATTTTCCTGTTGATGATAAAAAAACGCTAACTCATTTTAAGGTTTTAAAAACAGTTAGTTCCGAACGTTTCGGATTTTTAAACTTAGTGCAACTTTCACCTAAAACTGGTAGAAAACATCAACTTAGAAAACATTTAGCTTCATTAGGAAATCCCATTTTAGGTGATAAACAATATTATTTAGACAACTTAATTTTAAACGGAAAAGGATTGTATTTACATGCCTCAACATTACAGTTTGTGCATCCAATTACAAAAGAAAACTTATGTGTGAGTGAAAATCTTCCGAAGAAATTTAAAAAAATATTCCCACATTAAATATATCTTTGCCAAATGCGAATAGATATTATTACCGTTTCTCCAGAATTAATTAAAAGTCCGTTTGAACACTCAATGCTTAAACGAGCAATTGATAAAGGTTTGGTAGAAGTTCATTTTCATAATCTTCGCGATTACGGAATTGGCTCTTACAAAAAATTAGACGACACACAATTTGGCGGAGGAGCTGGAATGGTTTTAATGATTGAACCTATTGATAAATGCATTTCAAAATTGCAATCTGAACGAAATTATGATGACATAATTTACATGACACCAGATGCAAAAACACTGAATCAATCTGTTGCAAATACACTTTCTTTAAAAGAAAACATCATCATCTTAACTGGTCATTACAAAGGCGTAGATCAGCGAGTTAGAGATAAATTTATTACGCGAGAAATTTCTATTGGCGATTATGTTTTAACAGGAGGAGAATTAGCCGCAGTTGTTTTATGTGACGCTGTTATTAGATTAATTCCAGGTGTTTTGGGTGATGAACAATCTGCACTAACAGATTCTTTTCAAGATGATTTATTATCACCACCAGTTTATACAAGACCCGCAGAATATGACGGAATGAAAGTTCCAGACATCTTGTTATCAGGTAATTTTCCGAAGATTGATAAGTGGCGAGAAGAAAAAGCCTATCAGCATACAAAAAACATAAGACCCGATTTGTTAGACGAATAGTTTAACTATTTGATTTTTAATTATAAAAACTTTTTCAGAAAACATTTTATCTATTAAAAATAATCACTAAATTTGCACTCGCAAAAATAACCTCTGGCGAAGAAATCGTTTAAGTTGCTTTTGTATCAATCCAATATAATATATTAATATGGAAGCTTTAGTAAAATTTGTACAAGAAGAATTTGTAACAAAAAACGAATTACCAAAATTTGGTGCTGGAGATACAATTACAGTGTATTTCGAAATTAAAGAAGGGAACAAAACACGTACACAGTTCTTTAGAGGTGTAGTAATCCAAAGAAAAGGAACAGGAACATCAGAAACTTTTACAATCAGAAAAATGTCTGGTACTGTAGGTGTTGAGCGTATTTTCCCTGTAAATTTACCAGCAATTCAAAAAATTGAGGTAAACAAAAGAGGTATTGTACGTAGAGCACGTATCTATTACTTTAGAGATCTTACTGGTAAAAAAGCAAGAATTAAAGAAAGAAGAGGTTAAAATCATCTTTTTATATAATTTAAAAGCCTTGAGAATTTTCTCAAGGCTTTTTTAATTCACAATTGTTAACAACCTCAGTTAACAACTTGTTGATTTCTAATTTGTTAAAAATTTTAAAAAAAGAATATTGTAATATATATTTGTATAAGAGTTTACAAAGTAGCTGTTTCATAGTCGAAAGATAAGTATTCAACAAAACGTAAATGATAAAGTAACGTTCTTTATATAGATTGATTTTCTTTAAAACTGAAATAAATTTTGGATTTAAGTAAAGATTGATAAATGATAATAAAAACTAAGGTTGATGAAAAGAAACTTTTTAAATGAAACTTGGGAACTCAAATGAAAATTTAAGGAAACAAATAGTAATTATAAAAGACACTTTAATTAATTTATAAAGCTCTATTAAATTTTAGAAGATTAAAACTTAAGTAAATATTTGAATTCTATTTAAGTTTACATAAGAAATCAATTAGAAACATTCATAAAGTTTAGCAAGTATTTGCTTGTTATACAAGGATGTTTCATTAGAAATAGTGTAATAGATAATTTCTTCTTTGTAAGAAATACAACGTTTAGAGCGGTGTTTGATGTGTAGCAATACAAATCAGTATTAAAAAAACTATTTCGAAAAGCCATATTATAACATTAACTTGTTAAATATGGCTTTTTTGTTCTTCATTTTTTCTTTTTATCAAATTCTTAAAAAAATACACGAAATAATAAGATTTTAGCAATAAAAATCTCAAGCAAAAGTTGTAAATTTGCTGTCGCTTCAAATTAAATTTATTCGTTGTTAGCACAACATAAAAACTTACATATAAACTATGAGTACAACAGCTAAAATTATGTACACAAAAACGGATGAAGCGCCAGCTTTGGCAACACGTTCGTTCTTACCAATTGTAAAAGCATTTACAAAATCTTCTAACATAGAAATAGTAACAAAAGATATTTCTCTTGCTGCAAGAATTTTAGCAACTTTTTCTAGTTACTTAAAAGAAGATCAAAAAGTAGAAGATGCATTAGCATTTTTAGGAGAGTTGGCTAAAAAACCTGAAGCTAACATTATAAAACTACCTAATATTTCTGCTTCTGTACCACAATTAAAAGCTGCTATTTCTGAGCTACAAGCTTTAGGATACAGTTTACCTAATTATCCAGAAGAAGTAAATACTGATGAAGAAAAAGCAGTATTAGCTCTTTATAATAAAGTAAAAGGTTCTGCTGTAAATCCTGTTTTACGTGAAGGAAACTCGGATCGTAGAGCACCAAAAGCAGTTAAGAATTACGCTAAAAAGAATCCACATAGAATGGGCGCTTGGTCTGCAGATTCTAAAACACATGTTGCTACAATGTCTCATGGCGATTTTGCGCATAATGAAAAATCTGTAACCTTAACTGATGCCACAGATGTAAAAATTGTACATACAGATGCAAACGGAACGCAAACAGTTTTAAAAGCAAGTACACCTCTTTTAGCCGGAGAAATTATTGATGCTTCTGTAATGAATAAAAAAGCGCTATTAGAATTTTTAGATGCTCAAATTGAAGATGCAAATAAAACTGGCGTATTGTTTTCTTTACACATGAAAGCAACAATGATGAAAGTTTCTGATCCAATTATTTTTGGACACGCTGTAAGAACATTCTTTAAAGATGTATTTGCAAAGCACGGAGAAACTTTCGAAAAAATTGGTGTTGACGTAAACAATGGTTTTGGTAACCTATTAAGTAATCTTGACGAAGTCTCTGAAGAAAAGAGAAAAGAAATCTTAGCTGACATCCAAACGGTTTATGACAATAATCCAGATGTGGCAATGGTAAATTCTGATAAAGGAATTACTAATTTACACGTTCCTTCAGATGTAATTATTGATGCTTCTATGCCTGCAATGATTAGAACTTCTGGTCAAATGTGGAATAAAGATGGAAATCAGCAAGACACAAAAGCCGTAATTCCAGACAGTTCTTATGCAAACTTATATGAAGCAACTATTGCTTTTTGTAAGAAAAATGGTGCTTTTGATCCTACAACAATGGGTACAGTTCCTAATGTTGGTTTAATGGCTCAAAAAGCTGAAGAATACGGTTCTCATGATAAAACTTTTGAAATTTCTTCTGAAGGTAAAGTTGAAGTTTTAGATGCAAATAACACTGTTTTACTTTCTCATAATGTAGCACAAGGAGATATCTGGAGAATGTGTCAAACAAAAGATGCACCAATTAAAGACTGGGTAAAATTAGCGGTAACTAGAGCAAGAGCTTCTCAAACTCCAGCAGTTTTTTGGTTAGATGAAAACAGAGCACATGATGCAGAAATTATCAAAAAAGTAAACAAATACTTACCAAATCACGATACAACTGGTTTAGAAATTAAAATTTTAGATGTTGCAAAAGCAACTACCTATACTTTAGAAAGAGTTAAAGAAGGTAAAGACACAATTTCTGTTTCAGGAAACGTTTTACGTGATTATTTAACAGACCTTTTCCCAATTTTAGAATTAGGAACATCTGCAAAAATGTTATCTATTGTACCATTAATGAATGGTGGTGGATTATTTGAAACTGGTGCTGGAGGATCTGCTCCAAAACACGTGCAACAATTTGTAGAAGAAAACCACTTACGTTGGGATTCTTTAGGAGAATTCTTAGCATTAGCGGTTTCTTTAGAACATTTAGGTACTTCTAATAACAATGCAAAAGCATTAGTTTTAGCAGAAACCTTAGATGATGCAACTGATAAATTGTTAGAAAACAAAAAAGGACCATCAAGAAAAGCTGGTGAAATAGACAACAGAGGTTCTCATTTTTACATAGCAATGTATTGGGCACAAGAATTAGCAAATCAAGATAAAGACGCTGAGTTAAAAGCACAGTTCTCTTCAGTTGCTAAAGACTTAAAAGAACAAGAAGCTGCAATTATTTCTGGGTTAAATGAAATTCAAGGAAAATCTTTAAACATTGGAGGTTATTACGAGCCAAATGATTCTTTAGCAGATTCTGCAATGAGACCAAATACTATTTTAAACAGTATATTAGAAAAAATATAATTCAAACAGATTTTACTAAGAAAAAGCAGACTTTTAAGTCTGCTTTTTTTATTTTTGAAAATATGAGTTTTACCAAAACAACAGAACAAGCATCAAAATATAATCATTTAGAAAAAATGAGTATTTCTGAATTATTAACTAATATTAATAATGAAGACAAAACGGTTCCGCTTGCGGTAGAAAAATCGCTGCCACAAATAGAAAAACTAACAAAAGCTATTGTTCAAAAACTACAAAGTGGCGGACGTTTATTTTACATTGGAGCAGGAACTAGTGGAAGGTTAGGAATTGTAGATGCATCTGAATGTCCGCCAACATTTGGAGTTCCTCATGAGCTTGTAGTTGGTTTAATTGCTGGTGGAGATTATGCAATTAGAAAAGCTGTTGAATTTGCAGAAGATTCAACAGAACAAGGTTGGGCCGATTTACAAAAACACAAAATTTCTAAAAATGATGTTGTAATTGGAATTGCAGCTTCTGGAACAACTCCTTATGTAATTGCAGCGCTTGAAAAATGTAATAAAAATGCTATTATAACAGGTTGTATTACTTGTAATACAGGAAGTCCACTAGCAGAAACAGCACAATTTCCTATAGAAGTTGTTGTTGGACCTGAGTTTGTAACCGGAAGCTCTAGAATGAAAGCAGGAACAGCTCAAAAACTAGTTTTAAACATGCTTTCTACTGCTGCAATGATTCAGTTAGGGAAAGTTAAGGGCAACAAAATGGTAGACATGCAACTCTCTAATAATAAATTAGTAGATAGAGCAGAAAAAATGTTAATTACTGAATTAAATATCGACCAAGAAACTGCTAGTATTTTATTAAAAAAGTACGGAAATGTTAGAGAAGCTTTAAAAAATTATAAAAATGCCTAAAAAAGCAACTTTTGAAAGAGGAATTAAGCAACTACTTATCTTATTAGGTTTGTTAGTCTTCTCTCCTATTGTGTTAAGTCTTGGTTTTAAATCGTTAAGAATTTATACAGAGAGTCCGCAAATATATATTTCTTACCTTTTGTTAACTATTGGAGGTTTATTAATACTATTTACGGTGTACTTTGGTTTTAAAACCATTAAAACATTTTTAGACACCTTATTTGAAAAATAATTTGAACACTAAAAAAAGCATACAAAAACTCTTAAGCTGGGAATATTGGCCAATGTACATGTTTTACTTGCCAAACATCCCATTTGCTTTATACCAAACTATAAAAGGAGGTAGTTTAACTTTTTTTACTGCCACAAATCCGGCAATAGAAAATAGTGGAATTGGAACGGAATCTAAACACAAAACCTTACTCCTATTTCCTGAAAAACACTTACCTAAAACAGTATTTCATAAAGCAAATTCCTCAATAAAAAACACTTTAAAAAGTTTAAATGCTGAAGGAATTACCTTTCCAATAATTGCAAAACCAGATATTGGTTTTAGAGGTTTGTTAGTTAAAAAAATTGAAAATGAAACAGCACTGATTCACTATTTAGAAAAATATGCAATAGATGTTTTAATTCAAGAATTTTTAACTCAAGAAAACGAATGTGGTATTTTTTACCATCGTTTACCAAACGAAGAAAAAGGCACAATTTCTTCAATTACTTTAAAGGAATTTTTACATGTAATTGGTGACGGGAAATCTACTTTAGAAACCTTAATTTTAAAAGATAAAAGAGCAACTATTTACCTTGAACTTGTAAAGGAGAATCCGCTTTTAGATTTAGATAAAATTATTAAAAAAGATAAAAAAGTAAACCTTTCTGCCATAGGAAACCACTGCAAAGGAACTCGCTTTATAAATGGTAATCATTTAATTTCAAACAAATTAGAGAACACATTTGATATACTAAACAAACAGTCTAACAATTGGTTTTATGGTAGATTGGATGTTAAATATAATTCTTTTGAGGATTTAGAAAATGGCGATTTTAAAATTCTTGAATTAAATGGAATACTTGCAGAACCTACTCATATTTATGATGCTGAAAAAACTACGTATTTTAAAGCATTAAAAACAATGAGAAATCATTGGAAACAGTTATCTAAAATTGCTATCTACAATAATAAAGTACAAAATGTACCGCATAGAACAACTTTAGGTTTACTTAAAGATGTTAGAAAGTTAAATAAATACACCAAGTATATTTCTAAGTTAAATAGAATTGACTAAATCTTTTTTTGGTGTGGTTGGATTGTAACCAAAATCGGCATCTGGTAATTGGATTCCTAATTGATGAATTATAAAACCGATACTTGCAAAATGATGTATTGCGTGGCTATGAGCTTGTGCTAAAGCACTTCCTAATGTATAATTTGCTGTTATTTTACCTGTTCCTAAATCGTCAGTTACCGAAATAATTTGATCGAAATCTACACTTTCTATAGTGTACAATTGTGTTATCACTTTATCAAAATAAGCTAAACCTGCTGCTGTTGTTTGTTCAGCTAAACAGTTTCTTTCTCTTAATGAAAAATCTACATTTTTACTTTCTAAACCATTAAATATACAGGTAAAAGCATCTAAAATATGACGCATATTACAACCTATACTAGAATTATATGGAAGAATTGTTCCGTTGCTATATTGTTCGTCTGAAATAGAATTTAATAATTTTATTCCTCTTTGTAAGTTTTTCTCTATTGCTTTGATCATTAAGAATTAGGCTTTTTAAGATAAGTCGCATAAATATATAACTATTTACTTTTTTAAATAAAATATTCTAAAAAAAACTATTAACAACTTAGTTACAATAAACCCAGCAAACAAGCTTAGCCCTGATTGAACGGCATGTTTGAGCTCTTTTTGAAGTATGAAAAAAAGCGAGTAGTGAAAGCAGGAAATAGCTTCTAAAAAGAAAAAAAAGAGTCGGGAAAACTACCTACTAGATACTACAAACTAAATTTTGGCACGCTTGTTGAAAACTATACAATAATTGCGGAAGCCGAAAAGCATATAGAGTAAGCGTAACCCTAAATCTAGAAATTATGAAAAAAGGGATATTTTTATTAGTAGCATTATTAACTTTAGGTACAACAGTACAAGCTAAAGAAATTGCACCAACTAACAAAATTGGGGTTAACTATACTTATAGTGAAGCCGTTAGTTTTGTAGAACGAAACATTAAGTTTCACGTATTTTTAAACGGAGATTTTGATTTTGACACTCATTTCAGAAACAATAACCGTGTTAGAATTGAAAGAAATTACAGAGGTCAAGTATCTCGTATTGGAAACACATTTATTAATTATGATGTTCGCGGAAACGTAAAACGAATTGGTAGTGTGTATATAGATTATAGCTTTGGAAACTTAGCAAGAGTTGGTAATTTAGAAGTGAGGTATGACAGATGGGGAAATCCACGTTTTTATGGTCATGTAAAACATTATAACACGTACTATAATTCTGGTAGCGGAATTAGCATACACATTGGAGGTATTTACGATTATTATGATAACTACTTTTATAGAAACGATTTTAGAAGACATTATACTCGTTTTAGAGAAGACAACAACTTCTTTTACTACAGAGCAAATACAAATGCTAAAATTGGTAAGCGTAGCAAAATTATAAAAAGAAGAAAGCCAAGTGCTACACACAACAGAACACGTGGTAACACAACTTATAATAAGAAAGTAAATAGAAGAAGTACTGCTAATAAAGCACCTATAAAAGCTACTCCAAAAAGGAAAGCAGTAAAAAAAGTTACACCTAGAAAAGTTACACCTAGAAAAACAACTGTAAGAAAGGTAACTCCAAAGAGAACAACTTCTACAAGAACTACTACTAAGAGAGTAACTCCAAAAAAAGTAATTTCTAAGAGAACAACTCAAAAGAAAGCAACTCCTACTAAGAGTAAAACTAAAAGAAAAGTAGCTAAAAGAACTACTAGAAGATAAATTGAAGAAGAAGAGTAAATTAGAAATCCCGCATAATATGCGGGATTTTTTTGTGCTTTATATTTTTTAAAAACTAAACTTAATGAATTTCTAACAATTGTAAAGAGCTCGTATTTTTAATTGCAACCTCTTCAGAAAAATTACCATGTATTAATAAGTTATTTTCATGACGGTTAACCAATTCTTTCATTTTTTTCCTATTTAAAAGAAGTATGGTAGCTTTTCCTGAATGATCTTTGGTCTCTAAAATGTTTTCTCCATTAAACTCTACAATCCAATTACTTTCGTGAATATTCTCTGTATAATCAAATTCTATTTTAGGCATTTTATAAAAGTTAACATCTTTAATATACCCTAATTCTACTTTAACTCTTAAGTTGCCTCCTTCTACTGTATACGCTTCCTCTAAACCAGCATCCTCTAATGTAAACTGATTAGCAACTGCCTTTTTCATAGTTATTTTTAATTGCCCTTCCGCTAAATTTAACCCTAAATCACCCATTTAATATTGTTTTAAAACGTTAATATATCTATCCTTAAACAAAAGTATAGCAAGTACAGTTATCTTAATATGATATAAATCATATAACTATTAATCTTAAAAAGAGTACCGTTTAGATTTTTATATAGTATACTATTTTGGGCGTTCGAGCGGGCTTTTCACTACAATCTTTTGTTCATACTTCACAAAAGGATTTCCACTGCAATCCCTAACGCGAGCGTATTTATAAAGAAATAAAGTTTATTTCTCTAATTTACATTTTACTCTGCCAACATTTTCTGCTTTCTTTTGTGTAATTTTTTTGATTATAGATTTACACTTAATTAAGCCTTTACAGTCTTTCTTTACATGATAGGTTTTACTTGATGTTGTGGTGCAGATAAATACTTCTTTTCCCATGGTTTGAAAAGCTGTTAAAAAGATGAAAATTGATAACAATAAAAATATTTTTTTCATAACTTGCTTTATTTACTTTCAAATGTAAAGGTTCTTTAATTAATAAAAACTCCAAATAAAATAATTTAAACGGTATAAATAATGCCCCTACACATTATTATATGGTGTAAAACTATAATAGATGGAGTTTAATTTTATAATTCTCTTATATTATTGGTAACCTAAAAAATATATTTTAATAATTATTTGGGTGGTAAACCAAGTTACCATTATAGTCTTTTTTATAAGTTCCTAAAACATTTCCGAAACCATCTTTTTTTACAATATTTCCGTTATAGGCTTTAGATAAAGTATACAACACATTTCCATATTGATCTTTAACAACTTTATTCCCATTAAAATCTGTAGATTTCACACTTTTTGTGTTTCCATAATTATCTTTAGAAACAGTATTACCATTATAATTTTTTGATTCTGTTTTTATAATATTTCCGTATTGGTCTTTCCAAACAAAATCTCCATTATAATTTTTAGAGCCAATAGCTACAACATTTCCATATTGATCTTTAGCAATAGTATTACCATTATAATCTTTAGAATAGGTTAGTTTTTGTGCATAACTAAATGCTGTAAAGAATATAAAAACTAGTATTATTATTTTTTTCATGTCTTTTATAATTTAATTTTTATCTACCAAAAATATTTACATAATTCAATAAAACCTTACGGAAATCCGTAAGGTTTTAAACTAGCACTTTTTCCTTTTCAATAGTTTCTTTCCGAAATTATTACTTCAAAGGTAATTTCTTAAAACAAAAAAAGACTACGGGTTTCCGTAGTCTAAATATTTTGTTTTAAAATGCATTTTTAAATAAGGCCAAAATCTTTAGCAATAGCAACTAAATGCGCTGGATTATTTGCATTAAAATGTTCTTTTAAAAATTTTAATCTTTTTTCTATAGAGCTTTTTCCAGATGGTTTTATTCCTTTTTCTTCAAACATTCTAGGCAAATTATCTTGTAAAACGCCTTTAGAAAGTTGTGCTATTATATGAATATCGTACGATGTAATTTCAATTGTTTCTTTTGGGTGAATTGCACTCTTTAAACCTGGTGAAATACAAAACTCGTTTGAAGTAAATGTTTTATGTATTGTTTTCTTTAATTCTTTTAATCCGTTTCTATTTTTCCAAATATAGCCTTGAATATTTAAGTTTTTGTATAAACTTTGAATTCTAAAAGGTTTGTCTTCTACAGAGAAAACAATAATTTTTAAATCCGAAAATTCTTTTCGTATTTTTTCAATCAATTCATCTCCAGATTTTAATTTTTGAGGAGTTCCATCATTTTCAAAAGATAGATCAGAAATTATTAATTGATATGGTTTATTTATTAAATGTGCTTTTTTAATTTTTAAAAACGCCTCATCACAATAGGAAACATAATCTACTGTTTGTATATTAATCTCGTCCAATACAGTTTTAATTCCGCTATTAATAACATCAAAATCTTCTACTACTAAAACTTTTTTAAACATTTTTAATTTTTAAAATTGAATGTAACTTTTAAACCTTTATTCTGTTTGCTTTCAAAATTAATAGTTCCTTTTATCGTTTTTATACGGGTTTCCATATTTTTAAGTCCATTTTTAAAAACTATAGTATTCTCTTTAAACCCAACTCCATTATCTGAATAAGCTATTTGTAAAAAATTATGCTCTTTTTTACAAGAAATAACAACCAAATTAGCATTACTATGCTTTTTCATATTTACAAACAATTCATTAAAAACTCTATATATAACAATTTGTTTGTTATTTTTTAAGTTATTTAATTCTAGAGAAGGCAAATCATTTAGGATAATTTTACATGTATCAGAATTATAACTTGAAACTAATTCTCTAAAATAATTTTCAAAATTTCTACCTGTTTCAATAGAGTCATTTTCATGGGAAATTGCTCTAGTTTGTAAGTATATTTTATCTAAATCGTTTATAATTTCTGCTGTATTATAGTTAGTATTCTGCACTTTAGCTATAACATTAAACATATTATTACCTAATTCATCATGTAACTTTTTTGCAATTCTTGTTTCTGTATTATAACTTTCTAGTAAAATTCGTTTTTTATGTTGTTGCTTTCTTCTATAAATTAGAAATAACAAACCTGCAGTTAAAACAGCTCCACTAAATAAAATGTTTTTCTTTTGATTACTTTCTTGTTCTGCAATCAACTTATTTTCAGTAGCTAATGTTTTAAATTTCAATTTTTGCTTCTCTTCTTCTTCATAATTATATTTAATTTTAGCAAACTTGTATTGCCTTTTTGTATCCGCTGCTTGTAAACTATCTCTTAAATGAATACTTTCCTTATAAAATTTTATTGCCTTATGAGGTGTTTGTAGCGCTACAATTTTGTCTATTGCCTCAATTATATCATTCGGACTTCTTTCTTTTTTTGATATTTTATACATGTTATTTGCATAAAAGAACGATTTGCTTTTATCTTTTTTATAAAAGTATTCAGACAAATGGCTGTAAGAAGCAATTAAACCATAATTATCTTTACTCTTTATTTTGATTGAATTTGCTAATAATAAATCTTTTAAAACATTTGCTTTTGGGTTTTGTAACCATTTAATATGGGCTAAATTATCTATGATTCTAATTCTTGTTTTTGTATTTTTAATTGAATCTTGCAATAAACCATCTAGCATTAAAATTGATTTCAAATAATTGCCTTGTTCTTTATAAACATTAGCAATATTTTTTTTAATAATAACCACATTTTTTTCAGAAGGCTTATAAAATAATGCCTTATTGTAATTATAAATAGCTTCCTCAAATAAAAATTGCCTTTTTGAGTTTATGGCTAAAGTATTGTAAGAAGATATAATCGTTTTTTTTCTTCTACCATTTAAATATTTTAAACTATTAATTCCAGAGATATCACTATTTGCATAATCACCAAAATCAGATTCTATAATTGCAATATTTAATAAACATCTTGCAACTTGAATACTGTCATTTTCTTGTAGATATAATTCTTTCGATTTTTTGTAGTAATAGAATGCACTGTCTTTAACCTTTAATTTTCTTTGAAATTCTGCAATCTTATAGTATGATCTTGCTTCTTGGCTTTTATTCTTATTCTCCAAAGCTCTATTGAGTAACTTTTTAGAGTAGATTAAAGCTTTCTTATTTTCTTTTTTCTTTCTATAAACATTGACTTCTTTATAAATACTATCAAAAGATTTATTTAATAGTTGCTCTTGAAAACAAAACAAGTTATTGTTCAAAAACAAGGTAAAAAAAAAGAGGAATAAGGTTTTCAATTTCATTCCTCTAAAATACTATAAATCCTGATTTAAAAAATTTTAATTTCCTCCACCAAAATCATCATCATCATCATCATCATCATCATCATCATCATCAGGAATATGACTATCTTCACCTCCAGTTGCTAAAGTTTCTACTTTAACTGGTTCATTTTCTAGGTTTTCATCTAAATCTGTACAAGATGTAAAAACTCCGGTTGCAAATAACATTGCAAATACTAAATACACTTTTTTCATTATTATTCTTTTAAAAATTAAACAATAGTGTTGCTATCCGAATTTTACAATTCAGCTTGTTTGTTGTTCACAACACATTAAAATTTAAAAGAGTCGCGCGCCTCTTTTGCGGGAAGTCGTAGAATGAAATAGTGTTATTAGTTTGTTTTCCCAATTCAATAAAAACAACACTATAGCATTCTGTTTTTTGCAGTAATAGTTCTCTTTTTTTTCTAGAAAACTATTTCTATTGCAAATATCGGAAGTGATTTTAAGTTAATAGTAGCCAACATTTGGACAATTTAGAAGCAAGGCTAATTTGTCTAATTTTAGACAGTTTTAACCTTGTTTTGTCTAAAATGTCTACTTTTAGACAACCAAACAACTTACTATGATTAAAGTACTTATAATTGATTTTTTTAATGAAATTGAAAAAAAGGAACTTAAGAAGAATAAAAATGCCAAAGCCACTTTTTGGGTAGAAGAACTACAAAAGGTTACCCCAATTGATAAAAATTATATTAGTGTTAAAAAAGCAACACGTTTATATAATAAATATGTTGAGGAAAAAGAACAAGTAATTGTTAAGGAACCAAATAAATATCTTTTAGACTTTATGTCTCAGTATATAGGCTTTAAAGATTTTGAAGAATATGAGTCAAAAAAGGAATCAAAAGAAGAAATTAGCAAACAAAATGAACCTCAAATTTTTTATCAAAATGATAAAGAATCATTTCTAAAAAAATATAAAAAACTCATTATTACTCTTTCTGTAGCATCTACTTTTTTACTTTTTTTTTTGTCATTAAAAACAGTAAGAATGAATTAGAAACTTGTATTATTTGGAAAGATACTCGTTTCAAAAAAAGTTCTTGTAAAGTAAAAAACACTATAGATAATGCTATTTATAATATCAATATTCAAGGTTTTGAAAAAATAAAAGTTACCAAAGAAACACCTTTTTTTAAAAATGGTAAGCCTAAAGTTTGGTACGGAAAATCATCTAAAGGAAAAATAGAGTATTTTACACAAAGAGGAATTCATCCTGAAACTTTAAAAGAATTAAATCCAATTACAGAATACATTATTAATAAATATGTTTTTACAGAAGAGGGTGAAAAAACTATTGTAAACTAAAAAAGCAGCTAATTAAATTAGCTGCTTTCATATAAAATATTCGTTTAGAATTTATCTAATCAATTTTCTATATTTAATACGTTTTGGCATTAAATCTCCACCCAAACGTTTCTTTTTATTCTCTTCATAATCAGAGAAAGAACCTTCAAAGAAATAGACATTACTATCTCCTTCAAAAGCTAAAATGTGTGTACAAATTCTATCTAAAAACCATCTATCGTGACTAATAACTACGGCACAACCAGCAAAGTTTTCTAAACCTTCTTCTAAGGCTCTTAATGTATTTACATCTAAATCGTTTGTTGGCTCATCTAAAAGTAAAACGTTTCCTTCTTCTTTTAAGGTCATTGCTAAATGCAAACGGTTTCTTTCTCCACCAGAAAGTGTAGAAACTTTTTTGTTCTGCTCGCTTCCACCAAAATTAAAACGACTTAAATAAGCACGAGAGTTTACTTGCTTTCCTCCCATAATTACTAAATCTTGTCCGTCAGAAAAGTTTTCCCAAATAGATTTATCTGCATCAATATTTGAGTGTGCTTGATCTACATACGCAATTTTAGCCGTTTCACCTACTTTAAAAGTTCCACCATCCGGAGCTTCTTCTCCCATAATCATTTTAAAAATTGTGGTTTTACCAGCACCGTTTGGCCCAATAATTCCTACAATTCCTGCTTGCGGAAGGTTAAACTCTAAATTATCGTATAATAATTTATCTCCAAAGGCTTTAGAGACTCCAGTAGCTTCTATAACATTGGTTCCTAAACGTGGACCATTTGGAATATAAATTTCTAATTTTTCTTCGGTTTGTTTTTGATCTTGACTCATCAATTTTTCATAGCTCTTCAAACGTGCTTTTTGCTTTGTTTGACGACCTTTTGCGCCTTGACGAACCCAATCTAACTCGCGTTCTAATGTTTTTTGACGTTTAGAAGCTGTTTTGCTTTCTTGCGCCATTCTTGTAGATTTTTGATCTAACCAAGAAGAGTAATTTCCTTTCCAAGGAATTCCTTCTCCTCTATCCAGTTCAAGAATCCAACCTGCAACGTTATCTAAGAAATATCTATCGTGCGTTACGGCAATTACAGTTCCTTTATATTGTGCTAAATGATGCTCTAACCAATGTACAGATTCTGCATCCAAGTGGTTTGTTGGCTCATCTAATAATAAAATTTCTGGCTCTTTTAATAACAATCTACAAAGTGCAACACGTCTTTTTTCTCCACCAGATAAAACACCAATTTTCTTATCAGAATCTGGTGTTCTTAATGCATCCATTGCAATTTCTAGTTTGGTATCTAATTCCCAAGCATTTGCTGCATCAATTTTATCTTGTAAATCGGCTTGTTGCGCCATTAACTTATCCATCTTATCGGCATCAGAATATACTTCTTCTAAACCGAACATGTCGTTAATTTTGTTGTATTCATCTAAGATAGCAACAGTTTCTGCAACACCTTCTTTTACAACTTCTAAAACTGTTTTTTCTGGATCTAATTGTGGCTCTTGTTCTAAATATCCAACGTTATATCCTGGAGAAAAAACTACATCTCCTTGAAAGTTTTTTTCTTGTCCTGCAATAATCTTCAATAAAGTAGATTTACCAGAACCGTTAAGACCTAAAATTCCGATTTTTGCTCCATAAAAGAAGCTTAAATAAATATCTTTTAAAACTTGTTTTCCTGTAGATTGATAGGTTTTAGAAACCTTATTCATGGAAAAAATGACTTTTTTATCGTCGCTCATTGTTGTTTTTTATTTTAATTTGAATACTGAATACTGCTCACTGAATACTGAATTTATACTCTTCCTTTTAAGGCATTAAATACCCAAGCAATACAGAAGAAACCTATACCAACAGTTGCAAAACCCCATCCGGCAACATCATCATATCTGTATGCTCCCATTAAGATTAATACTACTCCCATAAATAACATTAAGAAAGTTGCCCAGCCTAAAACTGTATTTTTATTCATTGCCATAATTAACTGATTAGTTTATTAATAAAGTTGAACTGCAAATATCGGTATTTATATTAGACTTGTCAAGTAATAGTTTACTGCTCTTTTCTTGGGGAAATGGCGCTCGCGTTAGCGATTGAACGGCATGTTTGAGCTCTCCCGATTTTTATCGGGAAGCGAGTAGTGAAAGCGCGACGGTTTTGGTTGCTTTTAGTTTATTGACTTGAATGTATTTTAAAAAAAGTAAACATTGATAAAAAAATTAAATTACCAAAACCGTAACGCCCTAAAAATTATAAAAAAGGTTCGTTTTTTAACCTCTAGCAAGTCTACGAATTGCAACCCATTCTTTCATTTTTTCTCGTGCATCTGCAGCTGGATAACCAACAACAGTTTTACCTGCAGGAACATCTGCAATAACGCCAGATCCTGCACCAACAGTTGCTCCTGAATGAATTGTTGTGTGGTCTTTTATGGAAGCGCTTCCGCCAATTACAACGCCATCGCCTAAAGTTACTGAACCTGCTAAACCGCTATTTCCTGCCATAATACAGAACTTTCCAAGAACAGAATTGTGCCCAATTTGTACTAAATTATCAATCTTACAACCGTCTCCTAAAATTGTAGAGCTAAATTTACCTCTATCTACACAAGAATTTGCTCCTATTTCAACATAATTACCAATTACAACATTTCCAATATGAATAATTTTTGTTAAGCCTTGTTCACTTGGTCTATAACCAAATCCGTCTGCGCCAATACTAACATTTGTATGAAAAATACAATTGCTACCAATTTCTGTTCTTTCTCTAATTACAGTTCCTGACCAAATTGTGGTGTTATTACCAATTTTAGTGTCATCAAAAACAGAAACATTTGGATAAATTATTACATTATTGCCTAAAATTACATTTTTACCAATGTAAGAGTTTGCTCCTATTTTACAACCTTCTCCAATTTTTGCTGAACTATCAATTACTGCAGTTGGATGAATATCAACATCAAAACTTGGTGATTCTGGCTCAAAAGCTTCCAAAAGAATTGCCATTGCTAAATCGGCATTTTTTACTTTAATTAATGCTTTGTTTTCTCCTGGTGCCAAGTCTAATTTTTCATCTATAATTGCTGCGCTTGCATTAGAGTTTTCCCATAAACGAGCAAATTTTCTATTTCCAATAAAAGTAACTTGTCCTTTTAAGGCTTTTTCTATTTGTTCTGGAGCAGTAATATTTTCTGCACAAGCACCTATTAATTCGCCTTTAACTAATGAATTAATTTCTTGAATTGTAAATGATTTCATGTTGATTTTTTGTTATTAGTTGATAAAAATAGTCTTTAATTTTTTAAAACTATAAATCCTGCAACAAAGCAGGATTTATAGTTAATATCGTCTTCTATTATTTCTGGGCCTAGATGTTTGTTGCTCTTCTTTCCTAGGTTGTTTAGGTCGTAAATCTTCTTTCTTTCTTTTTTGATATTTTTTCCACCTCTTAAACTGTTTTTCTGTTAAAACTGGTTGTAAAGTTGTGTTTAATATCTCTTCGTTTTTCTTTATAGAATCTCTAATTGGCAAAACAACTATTTCTATTCGCTGCCTAATTCTTCTTCCTAAATCTGGATTATTTCTAGCTTCTTTCCCCATTGTGTTTACAATAACATCTAGCTCTTGAAACTTTTGATTATTTAAAAAAGTTATAACTCTAATTTTATCATTATATACTTTTAAAGCATTTATTACTATTGATTTTGTGTTGTCTTTTTTAATTTTTATTTTTTTAGAAACCTCATCTTCATTATAATAAAAAACATTTGACGCATTTTTTGCATTATATTTTAACATCTTTGGCGGTTCTTGCGCAAACACAAAATATTGTTGCAATATTAAAATTAATAGTATTATTTTTTTCATTTTATTAAATTATTAAGAAACAAAAATAACGCTTTTATTATATTTCGGCTGCGAGCCTACTTCCTTGGTTAATTGCACGTTTTGCATCTAACTCCGCAGCAATATCCGCTCCACCAATTACGTGAGTAGTTATTCCTTTAGCTTGTAAAGGCTCTACTAATTCTTTAAATGGTAATTGACCTGCACAAATTACAACGTTGTCTACAGCTAATACTTTTTGTTCTTCATTTTGAACATAATGCAAACCTTCATCATCTATTTTTGTGTATTGAACTTCGTTTATAAATTGAACTTTCTTCTTTTTTAATGTAGAACGATGAATCCAACCTGTAGTTTTACCTAAGTTTCCTCCAAATTTCCCTTTACTACGTTTAAACATAAAGATTTCTCTTGGTGAAGGATGTGCTTCGGCTTTTATCCCTTCAATACCAGAACGCGCTTCTAGCGTTTTGTCAATTCCCCATTCTTTTAACCAAGCATCAATATTAAGAGAAGTACTTTCTCCTTCGTGTGCTAAATATTCAGAAACGTCAAAACCAATTCCTCCTGCTCCAATTACAGCAACACGTTTTCCTACTGGTTTTTTATGCTTTAAAACATCTATATAATTTAATACTTTTTTATGCTCAACTCCTTCAATTCTTGGTGTTCTTGGAGTAATTCCGGTTGCTACAATAACCTCATCAAAATTTCCTTTAGCTAAATCCTCCGCATTTACGCGTGTGTTTAATTTTACAGTAACATTATGTAATTTCAATTGTTTACCGAAATAACGAATAGTTTCGTAAAACTCTTCCTTACCTGGAATTTGTTTTGCAATGTTAAACTGTCCACCAATTGCTGCATCTCCATCAAAAAGTGTTACTTCATGACCTCTTTGTGCTGCTACTGTTGAAGCTGCTAAACCTGCTGGACCTGCACCAACTACGGCTATTTTTTTCTTTTTATCAGTTGGATTGTAATTTAATTCAGTTTCATGACAAGCTCTTGGATTTACCAAACAACTTGCTACTTTTTGTTCAAAAACATGATCTAAACACGCTTGATTACAACCAATACAGGTATTAATTTCATCGTCTTTTTCTGCTGCTGCTTTGTTTACCCATTCTGGATCAGCCAAAAACGGACGCGCCATAGAAATCATATCTGCATGACCTTCAGCTAAAATTTCTTCTGCTGTTTCTGGCATATTTATTCTATTTGAAGTAACTAACGGAATAGATAATTCTTCTTTCATTTTTTTAGTAACCCAAGTAAATGCGGCTCTTGGAACCGATGTTGCAATGGTTGGAATTCTTGCTTCATGCCAACCAATACCTGTATTTATAATTGTTGCTCCCGCTTTTTCAATTTCTTTACCTAATTGAACTACTTCTTCCCAAGAAGAACCATTTTCTACCAAATCTAACATTGATAAACGGTAAATAATGATAAAGTTTTCTCCAACAGCTTCTCTTGTTTGTTTTACAAGTTGAATTGGTAAACGCATTCTATTTTCATAAGAACCTCCGTAATTATCGGTTCTTTTATTTGTTCTTTTTGCTATAAACTGATTGATTAAATAACCTTCTGAACCCATAATTTCAACTCCATCATAACCTGCTTCTTTAGATAGTTTTGCAGAATTTACAAAATCTCTAATGGTACGTTTTATACCCGATTGTTTTAAAGCAAAAGGCTTAAACGGAGTTATTGGAGACTTTATTTTTGAAGGTGCAACAGATAAAGGATGGTAACCGTAACGTCCAGCATGTAAAATTTGCATACAAATTTTACCACCTTCTTTATGTACAGCTTCGGTAATTGTTTTATGATGGCGAGCGTGCTTCTTTGTACTCATTCTTGCAGAAAATGGCCCAGTCCAACCTTGTACATTCGGTGCAATACCTCCAGTAACAATTAAACCAACACCACCTTTAGCACGTTCTGCATAATAAGCTGCAATACGTTCTAATCCATTTTTTTCTTCCTCTAAACCTGTGTGCATAGAACCCATTAGGATTCTATTTTTTAAAGTTGTAAAACCTAAATCTAAGGGTTCAAATATGTGTTTATATTTCATAATTTTTCGCTTAATTTTATTATGCACGCATAATACTTTGCAAGGTATGTTTATTTTTTGAAAAGAAAAAGCTCAAGATTGTAAATAATCTTGAGCTATTGCGTTAGTGATTGAAACGGCATCCTTTTTGCTTTTTCAGCAAAAAGATATAGTGTAAAGCACGACCCTTTTGGGTAACGCCCAAACTTTTATTAAATTAATATAAATATCCCATTTTTCCTTGTTGGAAATCTCTAAGTGCTTCCATAATTTCTGTTTGTGTATTCATAACATAAGGTCCCCAAGAAGTAACTTTTTCTTTGATTGGCTCACCAGAAAGCACAATTAGGTTACTTTCTTTTTCAGCTTTAATTTCTATTGAATTTCCGTCTTGATTAAAAGTTAGCATTTGAGTTGCTCCTTTTTTTAACGTTGTATCATTATTAACTAAAACTTCTCCATCTAACAAGTAAATTAATGCTTGATGTGTTTTTGGTAAATGGATATTTATGACACCTTTTTCTTTTGCCTTTAAGGTAAACACGTTTACTTCTGTCTGAGTTTTAATGAAACCTTTTTGATTGTTTTGTTCACCTGCAACTACTTTTAATTGAATTGTTTTATCATCATTTTCAATTACAGGAATATCTTCACTCTTTAAATGCTGATAATTTGCTGGAATCATTTTTTTAGACGCAGGAAGATTTAACCATAATTGAATTCCTTCTAAATCTCCACCTTTTTTCACGAACTCTTTTGTTGGTCCTTCGGCATGTATTATTCCACGACCAGCAGTTGTCCATTGAACATCGCCTGCTTTTACTATCATTTCATTTCCTAAAGAATCTCTATGCAATTGTTCTCCTTTAAAAAGTAATGTTATTGGCTCAAAACCACGATGCGGATGTGCGCCTAAATCAAACGGATTATTAAACTCGCTTATCGCATAAGGCCCGTAATGGTGTAATAACAAAAATGGATCTAAGTTTTCAATACCTTTGGTAGGTAAAGGTTGACGCAATTTTATTGCTCCCATATTAACCAACGGACTTCCTACTTTATGTTGTATTGTTTTTAATGTTTTCATAATAATTGTTTTTATTTTCCAAGGAAAACATTTTTGTAAATTTTTTCTATCTAATTTTATCTAATAAATTACTGAGCTGTTCTGCTTCTTTTTCAGTTAAATTGTTTAGCATATTTAAGTTTGAACTTACTTTATCTATTTCTGTAAGTAAAGTTAAACCTTCTTCTAATATAGTTACATAAACAACTCTTTTATCATGCTCACAACGCTCTCTTACTATTAAATGTTTTTCGCATAATTTATCCATTAAGCGTGTTGCATTTGGCGCTCTTTCAATCATTCTTTCTTTTACCGTTTGCGCTTTAATTTTATCTCCAGCTCCTCTTAAAATTCTAAGAATATTGTATTGTTGTGGCGAAATACCGAAATCTTTAAAAAAACTATTCTCTCTACTACTTAACCAATTTGCAGTGTATTTTATATTGATTAAGGCTTTAACTTTATTATTCTTAAAGGTTGATTGTATGTCTTTAGAAATATCTCCCATTATTCAGTATTCAGTTTATAATAGTTTTATTTTAAACTTGCTTCTTTAATAATTTTATTAAATTCATCTGAAGTTGGTGTTAAATACACTTCTCCATCAATAATTATGGTTGGGTATTTTAAGATTCCATTGTATAATTCTTTGGTGTGCTTTTTGGCTATAGCATCTACCGCGACGTCTTTATAAACAAAAGGAATGTCTGACATTCTTAAATGATTTTTAAAAGCAACTGTGTGTGCATGTCCTTTTCTACCGTAAATTATAACTTCCATATTTCTGATTTATTAATTTTTAAATTCCGCTACCAATTCTTTTAACTGTGAATTTAAAGCTTCATTTGTTATTTCATTTTCTTTAAAGTTATCAAAAAAACTTGGTAAAGAAAAATCTCCTACTAAATTAGCTCCAAAACGAGGAAATGCATTTTTAGCAGTTTCTAAAACAGTTTTACCTCCACGAGCTCCTGGTGATGTTGCCATTAATAACATTGGCTTATTTTTAAAAATAGATTTATCAATACGAGACATCCAATCGAGTATGTTTTTAAAGGCAACAGTATAACTTCCATTGTGCTCTGCTAATGATAAAATAATTCCGTCTGAGTTTTCTATTAAACTTAAAAACTTAGTTGCATTAGCCGGAATTCCGTTTTCAGTTTCTTCATCTATGCCGTAAATTGGAAGTGCATAATCATTTAAATCTAAGATTTGAACTGCTACATTTTCTACCAAACTAGAAGCATATGTTGCTAATTGTTTATTTATTGAGTTTTTACTATTGCTTCCTGCAAATGCAATTATGTTTTTCATTTTTTTTATATTATTTTTAAAATAGTTCTCGACTGCGCTCGAACTGACATCTTTTACTGCTATTATGAAAACTGCCTACTGAATACTGCCTACTGAATACTAGTAACTATTGCTGTTTCTCCTTTTACCATTTTAGCTACAGGACATTTACCTGCAATTACATGGAGTCTTTTTCGTTGTTCTTCAGTAACTTCTTTCTCGAAAGAGATTTCCTCAATCAACTCTTTTTGCTCGTTTTGGGTAACATTTACTGTTATTTTTCCCAAATCCCAACCTTTACGTTTTGCGTACATTCTTAGTGTTATTGAAACACAACCACCAATTGCTGTAAGTAAATATTCAACTGGAGTTGGACCACTATCGTCTCCGCCAGAAGCTACTGGTTCATCAATAACTGCAAAATGATTTCTCATTTTTGCTTCTGCCAAATAATTCTTATCAGTTAAAACAACTGTACTTGTTACATTCTTATCCATTTTGTACTTTTTTTGAAAAAATATATGAAATAATTACCAATACCAAACCTACGACTGAAGCTCCTTGCTCTCCATCGCTAATCATGTAATGAGCAAAAAAAGCTAAAACAATATCAAAAAAGAAACCTGCATATGCCCATTCTTTTAACGTTTTACTCTTTAAAAACCAAATAGCAACTAAACCTAGAATTTTAGCTACTGCCAAAGGATAGATAATATAAGTTGGATAACCAAAACTAGTAAACATAGTAGCTACCGCTTCATGATTAAAGAAATACATTCCTGCAGAAAACAGCATTAAAAGTGTTAATAAACCTGTTGCTGTATAATATATTATTTTGTTTGTTTTCATTCTGAAAATTTTTTAAATTCAATACAAAGTTACAATAATTAATTTTATTTTCCATGGAATGTAATTTCTTTAAAACAGTAACTTAAAAAAAAAGAGTTTTTACCTTATGAAAAATACAATAGAAATTAATAAATTCGTAGATAAAAACACTAATGAAATGAGAATTAAGAAAACACTTATTATATCTTTTTTGTTATTAAGCAACTTTATCTTAGCACAAAAAACTGATATAATAATTTATCCAAATAATATTGCTGAAAGATCTGCCGTTAATATAATAGTTAAAGAAAAAGGTACTTATGTTTTAAAAATTACGGATAAAAGTAAAACCATTTTATATGAAAAAAAATTAGTTATTGATAAAAAAGATGGTTTTAAACATAATTTTTCAAAATATAAAATAGGAGAATATAATTTTTCATTATATAAAAATAATGAAATTATTTTCAACAAAGTATTTAAAAAAATAGATAAACATGAGGAAAAATAATTTCATATTGATTGTTTTGATGTTACTTTTCTCTTGGAACATTAATTCTCAAAATAATGGTTCTCCAACTTGTGAAGGTGCTAATCCTATGTGTTCAGATAATAATGGTGTTAAGATATTCCCTAATGTTACTGGGAATTCTGGAACCGCTTCTAACCCAACTCCAGCTTATGGATGTTTAAATGATTCTCCAAATGCTGCATGGTTTTACATAAAAATAGGACAAGCAGGTGATTTAAATTTTCAAATAGTACAAAATACATTATTTGATTCTAATGGAAACCCAATTGGGACTGCATTAGACGTAGATTTTGTTGCTTGGGGCCCTTTTAATACACCTGATAATAATTGTAATTCTTTATCTAAAACTTGTATTACAGGAACTTGTCCTGATAACGTTTCAAATCCCGGTTTTTACTTAAATAACTTAGATGGAACTAATATTGTAGATTGTAGTTGGTCTACACAAACAGAGGAAAGTTTTACAATTACTAACACTCAACAAGGAGAGTTTTATATATTATTAGTAACAAACTGGACTCCCGCAGGAACTGCAGGCACACCTGGTTTTATAAAACTGGAACAAACTAATTTTGGAGTAGCTGGAGCAGGTGTAACAGACTGCTCTATAATTGCAGGAGAATTAGGGGAAGATCAAATTGTATGTGAAGGTACACAAGTAGAATTAGACGCTACACCTTCTGCCGGCACTGCAATTTCTTACGAATGGTTACTAGATACTGGAAGTGGATTTAATACTATTTCAGGAGAAACCAATGCTACAATATCAATAACAACAAATATTTCAGGAACTTACCAAGTTAAAATTATTGATGAAGTTGGCAACGAGGCAACAGATGAAGTTGAAATTACATTTGTACCACCTCCAACAGCTACACAACCAGCTCCAATTGAAATTTGTGATACAGATGGAGCTGGATATAGTTTTGATTTAACCACACAAACCACAACAATTATTGGCACACAAACTGGTGTTGACGTTAAATATTATATTACGGAAGCAGATGCAAATGTCAATTCTGGAGAAATAACTAATTTTGATTTTACAACTAATACTGTTCAGCAAATTTGGGCTAGAGTTTTTAACTCAGCAATACAAGACAATTTAAGTTGTGATACTGTTACCAATTTTGAAATTAGATATTCCGTTGAACCTACTCCAGAAACAGCTTCAGATATTATAGTTTGTGACGACACAACTTCTAGTAGTGCTACTGACGGAATTTTTACTTTTGACCAATTTATTGATAAAGATGTAGAAATTTTAGGAAATTTATCTACAACAGAATATTCAGTTAGTTACCATACAACACAAACAGGAGCGCAAACAGATGCTACAACTGATGTTATTGATAAAAACACAGCATTTACAAATACAACTACTTTTAATCAAGAAATTTTTGTTAGAGTAGAAAATATAATAAACCCTTCTTGTGCTGTTGACCAAAGTTTTTTTCTACGAGTTTTAGATTTACCTGTTGCTAACCCAGTAAGTACAATTGAAAAATGTGATGCAACTGGTGGCACATCAACTACTTTTAATTTTGATTCAGAAGCTACACCTCAAGTTTTATTAACCCAAAGTACAACAAATTTTGAAGTATTATATTTTGAAACTGCTCAAGCAGCAATAGATAATGTAGCCGGAACAAATATTACAGGAAATTACACAAATACTGCTGCAAACCAAACAATATATGTTAGAATACATAATGTTAGCAACCCTGATTTATGTCCACAGTTTACAGATTTTCAAATAACAGTTTTTAGCACACCAATACTAAATACAACTTTTGAAGATACTACACATTGTGAAAATGATACGTTTAATATAACAATAGATTCAACTGCTGATACTTTTATTTGGCAAGTTAGTACAGACAATGGCGCTAATTGGAATGATGTTGTTGCTGATGCAAATTACAGTAATGAAACTTCGACAGCATTAACAATAACCGATGCTCCTTCTAGCTTTAACACAAACCAATATAGAGTTAGAATGTTTAGAACAGGTAGTTCTTGCGAGTCAACTTCTAATGCCATTACACTTACATTAAATTCGCTACCAGTTTTAAATTCAATTGAATTAAAACAATGTGATGATGACACTGATGGATTTTCTGCATTTAATCTAACAGAAGCTAATGCCTTAATTTCTAGCAATTACACAAATGAAACTTTTGTATATTATTCTGATGCCGCATACACTTCAGTTATAACAAACGACACAGCTTATACAAATACAAACACACCTAATGATATTGTTTACGTAAGAGTCACAAACAATACAACATTATGTGCTAGCGATATTGCTGTAAATTTATTAATTACAGCTTCTCAAGTACCAGATACTTTTTCTGAAAACTTAACCATGTGTGATGACTATTTAGATATCAATGGAAATGACAACGCAAATAATGATGATACAGATGGCATTACTACATTTAATTTTGAATATGTAAGAGCTACAATTGAAGCTATGTTTACAACACAAGTTGTAACCGTTACTTTTTATAGAAACGAAGCTGACGCACTTTCTGAGGCTAATGAAATTGTAGACGCTACTAATTATAGAAATATCGGTTACCCGAATATGCAACAAATTTATGTGCGTGTAGATAATAACTTAGACAATGGTTGTCTTGGATTAGGTCCTTATATTAACTTAACTGTAGATACTGTTCCAGTTGCAAATACTATTAATATCGATAATGAATATGAATTATGTGATGATTTTAACGATAGTGATGACGCTAACGGAATTATACAATCTTTCGATTTAGAAGGCCAAACTGCAGCTATTTTAGGAACTCAAGATCCAACTAATTTTACGGTTACGTATCATGAATCTCAAGCAGAGGCAACTTCTGGAGCTAACGCTTTAACTTCTCCGTATGAAAATACTGTCGCTAATCAACAACCAATTTATGTCCGTATTACCAACAATACAACAATGTGTGCTTTTGATAGATATACATTTAACTTGGTTGTAAATACGGTACCAATTGCAAATTCCGTAGAAGATTTAGAAATTTGTGATGATGATACTGATGGAATTTCTCAAAATTTTGATTTAGAACTACAAACGTCAACTATTTTAGGAACTCAAGACCCTGCTAACTTTACGGTTACTTATCATACATCTCTAGCACTAGCACAAAGTGGAGCAATGCCAATTACAGGGTTATTTACCAACACAACACCAAATAGACAAACTATTTACACTCGTATTGAAGACAATACTTCTAATTGTGTAAATGCTAGTTCTAATTTTGATGTAATTGTAAATCCTGAACCTTTAGGAAACCCAGACAACAACTCTTTAGATTTAATTGATTGTGACACCGAAACTGGTAACGGAATTATTGATACTATCGATTTAGAAAGCCAAATTCCGTTAATTTTAGGAGATGCAACTGTACAGGATCCAAATGATTTTAATGTAACTTTTCATCTTTCGCAAGCGGATGCAATTTCTGGCGATAGTCCACAAAGCACACCTTTTACAAATACAAATGCATTTACGCAAACTATATTTGTTAGAATAGAAAACAAAACCACATTTTGTGTTAATGATGATGTTACTTTTGATATTATAATAAATCCAATACCCGATTTTGAGGTAACAACTCCAAGAAGTATTTGTTTAAACGATCCGCAACTTACATTAGAGGTAGAAAACCCTAATGGTTCTTATTCTTACCAATGGTTAGATCCAAATGGAAATGCTTTAGGAACAGGAGAAACTCAAAATGTTACAACAGGAGGAGATTACAGTGTAACCGCAACAACAATAAGCGGCACAATGTGTTCTAGAACTAGAACTATTACTGTTACTGAATCTAATATTGCTACTATTACCGATGATGATATTAGTATTATTGATGATACTAGCAACAATTCTATAACAATTAATAATGAAAACAATAATTTAGGTGAAGGTGATTACGAGTTTGCTTTAGTTAATGAAAACGGACTTACAATTGCAAATTACCAAGATTCACCAGTATTTGAAGGTTTAGAAGGTGGAATTTATACAATTCATATTCGTGATAAAAATGGTTGTGGTGAAATTACACATACTGTTGCCGTTGTAGAATTCCCTAAATTCTTTACTCCTAATAATGACGGAATTAAAGATACTTGGATTATTAAAGGTGTAAACACAACTTTTTACCCTGAAAATAGCGTTGTTATTTATAATAGGCAAGGTAAAGTAATTAATGAGTTTAGTTTTAGCTCTCAAGGTTGGAATGGTTATTATAAAAACAAACCAATGCCGTCTAACGATTATTGGTTTAAAGCAACCTTGATTGATACTAAAGGTATTGTAAGAACTAGATCTGGACATTTCTCATTAATTAGACGATAAAAAAGCAAGTACACGCGTTAAGGATTGAAGCGTTTGTTTGAGCTCTTTTTTGGTTGTTGAGCGTAGTCGAAACACTAAAAAAAGCGAGTGCGAAAAGCCTGACGCAATAAAAAAAGGAGTTATACTTTTTCGTATAACTCCTTTTTTTATTGGGTAACGCCCTAATAATTTTAATTACCTTTTAAAGAGTCAATCTTCTTTTGTAATTTTTCTATTTCGATGTTTTTGTCTTGCTGAACAGTATTCATCTTTAACGAATCTATTTTTGTAATTTGTTGGTCTAAATTATAGACCATTGCAGGGTTATTCTTGAAATAATTGTTTGTGGTTTCGCTTTCTTTCCAAGCTTCCGCTAATTGCTCGTACACTGAAATATCCCATTTACTCGGATGCTTTGCATCTATCCAAACTACATCTCTATACTCACTATCTACTAGCGCTAAATCTGGCGTTGCAGAACCGTCAAATTGCTGCGCATTTGTTTTACTAATGGCAGAAACGGTACCCAAGAAAAACATTCTTTTACGTCCTGCAATATTTTTAATATAAGGTCTAAATTCCACCGGAGAATTTGCACTCCAATCGTATTCTTTACGAGATTCTACAACCTTTAAAGGCATTGCTGAAACACCAGCATATCCTTGTTTTTTTGATGCATGATCATAATAATATAACTTATCTGTACCATCTGCAGGAATAAAAACACTATAAGTTAAACTTGTGCGCTCATCTCCTACTGGCTCTAAACCAAACCAATGATATAAACCAGAATACGCGCCTGTTTGTGTGTCTGAAAAATTAAAATCAGTTACATAAGGTTGCTGATTTTGGTCTTTTGATAAGTCCGGAATTTTTACTGCTGTTTCCATATTCCAAGGTAAAGGATCAGAGAAACCTCCAATAAATTTTAATGATTCTGCTTGTAAACGAGAAACTTTTTCCGCTAAGGTATTTTGCTTTGTTAAATATGGGTGATTTTTCATTTCCTCTGGTGAAATGTACGTTCCAACTCCCATTAAAAGGCGTTCAAAATATTCGTGTTCTCCATTATCTACAACCATAACTCCTCCAAAAGTTGGGTAGGGAAAAAAGAAACCTTTCCATTTTATTAAACTAACTACTTGCACCCATTTACCAGCATCGTTTTTCATGTAAAATGTATCGCTTGGTTCCATATTAAATAGTTGAAAAATATTAAAACGTTGCACTACTGCATTGTAGGTATTTCTACTAAAACGTAAAGATTCACCTATTGAAAATGTAACTGGAATTCGATTCTCTGAAGAAAAACGAGGAAATGGTGTTGTACTTGAAACGGCAAAAACTTCTTCTGTATTGTCTCGCATTCCTTGCCAAGCATATTTCTCGGTTGGTTGAATTGCCATTGTCCATTTATTTACAGAATCTATACGAACCAAGTGAGGTAAAGAAACGTCTTTGGTTTCCCCTACCGATTCGTTTGCCATAGAGAATATGTTTCTTAATGGTTGAATTCGCTCATTTTGTGTTAGTGGAAGTTCAACAATTTCTATTCTATTTAAGTTGTTATATACATTATATGTTTTCATATAATCGTACAATTTAAAATGCCAACCTGCAATGTATAAAGCTCCAAAAAAGAGTGTTAATCCAACTAAAATTCCAATTCTTTTTCCTGTACTTGCAGATTTTCTAAAACTTCTTAATCCGAAGAAAAGCACTATAAAACTTAACAGAATTATAAAAATATACTTTCTAAGAAATAATAACGCGGGTTGAAAATCGTCTCTTAAAATGAATGCCGCAAGCAATAAAATAAAAACAAGTATTAATACTATTGCTTTTTGCTTACCTCCTTTTTTCCAATATCTTTTTATCATAATAAAGCCCACCTTAATCCTCCCAAAGGGAGGAAACAACAGCGTGGATAACTGTATTTTATATTATACTAACTGAAAACTGCTACTGTCTACTGTCTACTGTCTACTGTCTACTGTCTACTGTCTACTGAAAACTACAAAAGTCCTTTATCTTTTAATCTATCTCTTGCACTTTTCTCTTGTGCTTTTGGTTCTTCTTTTATTTTTGATGTTGTTTCTTCTTTAACTTCTGTTTTATCAGCTTTTAAATCTTCGATAAAATCTTTTCCTTTTTCTATAGTATCGCTTACTAAATCTTCTAAAGAATCTGATTTTTCGTCAATTACTTCACTCGATTTAAATATGAAACCTGCTAAATACGTTCCTAATAATGTTCCGAAAATCATAGAAGCAAATAATGATAATGTTGCTAAATCAATAGGAATTAAAAAACGTGTTATTACAATTCCGATTAAGAATAAAGTAGTGATAAAAACCAATCGTAATAATAATGACTGCTGATATAAAAAACCTTTTTTATCTTCAGTTTTCATTTGTAATTCTTTCGAATTCATCATTTTATTAAAAAATCGATAGATTTCGTTTCCTTGAGATTCTCTCCAATACAACAAGGCTCCAAATAAAATTGCTGCTATAAATACAATGAGTTCTAGTGTCATAATTTTAGGTAAAGAGTTGGAAGAATGAAGTTGGGAGCAGGAAGTTTACTCGTACTTCAAATTTTCAACTTTGTTATTATTTTATTTTGTCATTCCTGCGTAGGCAGGAATCTATACTATCTTTTCTATGGATTCCTCCCTACGCAGGAATGACATACTTTATAATTAATGCTATAAAGTTAGTTATTATTTTTAAAAATTGTTCTTAATCGTATTAATTACCCATTCTTTCATAGAATTGTCCCAAGTTTTATATTGCTTGTAAAATTCTTCTTTATCGTACCAATACAAGAATAAAATGTCTTTTGGAGCTACATTAACTAAGAGTTTCCAAATTAAATCTTGATGATTTGGTTTTAATGACGAATGTGGATTATGTAATGCAAAATATACTTCACTATCCACGATATCTTCAATCTTATAATCTTTGTTTATTTGCATTTTTTCAAGATAACGCTCAACTCCCATTACTTTTTTACGAGCACTTATTTCTAACTTATTCAAATACCCTTTAAACAACATTTTATCATCTAAAATATCTTTTATTGGATGTTTTGCTTCTTCTACTAATTCAGAAAGCACATATTTTTTAATGCGCTCGTAACGTTTCATTGTCATTTTATCATCTAAATCGAACTCTGCAATAGAATGATTTCGAAGTTTCTCCATTAATTCTGGATGCGAAATATGATACATTAACACATCGTGCATTGTATCTTGAATTGCTTCTTTGTATGTTTCTTCGCTTTCAAAAACCAACATTGGCAATATAAAATCTCGTAACACATAAATACCTCCAAAAGCCTTGGTGTAAAAAGAATCTGTTGTAAAACTAACGGGTTCTAAATTTAAATCTCTTTCTCTTAAATCGCCATATTTTTTTGCTGATGCTAATAACTGTTGATGAATGGTTTCATCTATAAAATTATTGTCTTTATTAAACAATTCAACCAATGCTAACTGTTCTTTCTTCGCCTTATCTAAATCATTGATTAAACGAAATTTAACAGTAATATCTTTATATCTTAAAACATCTAACGGATCGTAAAAAACATCGATATTTTGATCAAAATCTACACAAATAGCTGAATCTCTTGTAATATTATTAATTTTATCTCCGTGTTTCTGAAACACCAATTTCATTACCTCTCTATCATACGAATGAAACGGATTGTAAACCGGTAATCCTTTTTGCAACGGTGTAATTAGAATACAATGTGGATTTGCTTCACCATTATTTAAATAGCTTGCATTATTTTTTTCTTCAGCGATTTCTGGACTCCAACCAATTCCATCTATAGTAAATGATGCTAATTTAGTTTCTGTAAAACCTAATTTTAACAAGCATTGATTGTAACGCGCAACTAATTTTCCACTAACAGGAATCAGTTCACTTCTATATAAATTTGCTTCTTTTAATTTTTGCATTATTATTTTCTGTCATTCCTGCAAGGCAGGAATCTTATTTACTTTTTTATTTTGAGATTCCTGCCTACGCAGGAATGACAAGTTTACTTTTATAAACTTATAGTTTGATTGTAATGTTTTACACTTTCCTCTAATGATAAATTCCAGTCTTCTGCTTTTATTGGGGAAATATTATTATTCTTCAAAATATTAATAGCTTCTTTAATTATTTCTCTTACACTTGCATATTTTGGTGTTTTAAAACCATAAACTTTTTCGATTGTTAAACAATTTGAACTCCAATAATAATTTCTCTTCCCATCGTCATATAATTTATTAAAAACATATCTTGGAATAAATTGGTTTTCCTGTTTCGGATTAAACAAAATCACAATCTTCAGCCATTTTCTCGGCTGAGAATCTTGTTCATCAGAAATAGTTACAGAATATTTATCAATATAACCAAAAATTGAAACTCCATTATTATCAAAACCTTTATAAATAAATTGTTGAAATAAATCTTTATTCAAAGATTTATTTTGAGTTTTAGCCTTTATTTTATCACCAAATTTAAAATTAAATGTTCCAACTAATAATGTTATAAAAATTAAAACAGCTGATAAACCAATTATCATATCCAAAAACTCATTTGAATTGTAATTCAAAAGAATAATTGGGAAAATCATCGTCAATGCAACAACAAAAACTGGTAGATAATATTTTACAAAATTAGCTTTCATTAATCTCTATTCCCGAACTGTTCTCTTGCTTCCAAATCTATATTCATTTGGTTAACTCTTGCATCTACTTTTCGTTTGAAATCTGTATCAGCAATAGTTGCTACATTATCTAAATAACGAACTACTTCTTGTCTTCTAATTTCAGAAAAATCTAAACCTTTCATGTTGCCTTTCATTAATTCTTGCAACATATTAAACTTGGTTTCGTAATTCTGTTTGAAATACGTTTCCGGGTTCTCAAACCAATCTTGCTCTAAATCGAAATCAGTTAAACGTAACGAAATTGCACTTTGAATATTACGCACATCTCTTGATGAGAAAAACGGAAATATTTTCTGAATTTCTTTATACAAACTTGCAAAGAACATGTGTTCATTGGCTTTATTGCTATTTTCTGCTCTGTCATACGCTTCTAAAACACGCTCTTCTGTTGGTTTTTCGATACTATTTAAAATATCTCCCATATTTTTAGTCAAACCTTGGTCTGCTAAATATTTATAGTCTGAAGGTCCTAACATATTTACAAATGCAGGCATTGTTTTCTCAAACTTTTTCCACCAAATATAATCTTGATCTAAGAAATCGTGTTCGGTTCTTGCGCCATCAATTTTAAATCTTCCTTGCACACGAGAAATTACCGCTTTGTCTAACATTTCTGGTAAATTGGTAAATAATCCTATTGAAGAATTTCCATAATTTACAGCATACGCACCTTCTGTATAACGTAAGAAAACTCCTATTACTTCTTTTACACCAGCCGAAACTCCTTGCGCAGTTCGTTCTTGTAAATTGTTTTCTGCATCATCAATTGGTGCAAAAATTAATTTGGTTGGATCTTGCATTGGCTTCATCCACTCTACCATTTTTTCTGCTGAACCTCCTTGAAAAGTAGATATCAATGTATCTGGCATTGGATGAAATAAAAACGGAATATCCAAATTGTCTGAATATTCTTTTAAACGTGTTGCAATTGCTGCAATTAACATGGATTTTCCTGTTCCTGGAATTCCATAACCCATAAAAACTGGCATAAATCCACCTAATTCTTGAAACGGATTTTTCTTTGCATCAAAATCGTAACTCAACATTCTTTCTGTTAATCTACGTCCAAAATGTTTTGCATCTTTATTTCCTACAATTTGCTCGAACTGAATTTTATTAAACTCAACACTTTTTGCAGTTCCTTGAAAAACATTGTCCCAACCAGAAACAGCAAACTCGCTATTTTCTAACTTATACGTTCTATCTACAATAGTTTCTGTGTACTCTAAACTGCTTTTACGTAATTGAATTTCATCAATTAAAGCTTCAAAATAAACAACTGTAAAATCAATAACATCTTTGTCTGATTTGATAATATCTGGATGCGATAAATATTTATCAAAATAGAACAAACTACATGCAATTCCTTTTAAAGGTGACATCAAAGAAACTTCTGGAATTCCTGCAAATTTCTGTTTCATTACAGATAAATCGTCAGAAGAGAATGGTTTTAAATCGTGTAATACTTTATACGAAGTTGCAAATAATTGAAACGCTGTTGCCGTTTGCATTTTGCTTTCAAACTCGCGTTTTCCGTTATTATCTAAGGCTGATTTTCGCTCAGCTAAACTTGATAAACCTGAAGCGTCATTGTAGCTATCTTTAATCCAAATTCCTAATGTTAATCCTTCTTGAACCGCATATAATGTTTTGTTCAAATTAATTGGAATTGCTAAAGAATCTGGCAATAAGCGTTTTTTTAACGCTAAAATTGTTTTGGAAACTGACGTAATTTCTACATTACTTCCGCTATTTGCTCTTGACAAATACAGTAAAATTGATTCGTCTTTGGCATTATTGTCTTTATTTTTTGCTCTTGCTCCTTGCTCCCACTGAACAGATTTTAAATATCCACTTGCTTCATCACGAAGCATATTGAGTTCATTTTGTTTTATAGGGAAAGTTGAATTGTGTTCCATATTTCTTTTTAGTTTTCAGTATACAGTTTCAGTAAGCAGTTCTGGATACTGCTACTGTGACTGCCAACTTTATCTTTTATCAATTTTTAAGCCTGAAATCTGAATTGGCTCTTTTGTGAGTTTATTCAAAACTTCAGGAGTTTTATTATGCAATAATTGTATAATTCTGTGTGGTGCAAAAACGTACTTTTTTTGTTCTACTTCGTTCCATTTTTGCATGGTTTGTTTCGTAAAAAAACCACCTTCTTTAAACGTATCTCCAGAGAAAACTTCATCTATTTTAAGAGACAACGCATAACTTTCTAACGGAATTTCCTTCTTAGCAATTCCTTCTAAAATTGCGTGTGTAATTTCATTTTCGTCTTTTGCAAATACATTATGCAGCGGACCTAAATCGATTCTTTTTATATGCTTCGGAAAAATATCTGATAGTTTTCTATCTATATTATACGCCATTGTATCTAAAGACATTTCTCTATCGGCACTTTCTTTTAAAACTCGGTATAATTCTGATTTATCTTTACTGATGTCTTTTCCATCATAATCAAAATACATAAAACAAATAAACGGTCTGTTATGCGAAACATCGTAAAAACTCCAGCTTGTCATATATTTTGAAGAAATACTGTCTGGTGAATTTAAAATCTTCCCTTGCACAAATCTGTTGTAAATATATTGCTGATTTACAGACGAATAATATACTATTGAAGCTGCTTGAAATAAGCGACTTCTTTTAATTGGTTGCTTTTTTCTTAAAAGCGTGTCTAAAAATTCGTCTTTTATAGAATAGGAATCGTTTAGTTTTGATAAAAACTCTTTTTTTAAACCTAAGTCATTATATAAATACCTAAATTCAAGATAATTAGGAAAACCAGACTCGGTTAAATCCACTTTCATATTATCTTCTTCGTCATACATATACTTTACACGCATTGCCTCGATTGAGTACAATAACAAGTCTGAATATTGCTTGAAAAAAGTAAGTTCTTGCTGATTGCACAAATCTTGACGTTGTACATTTACCAATAACTCCTTTAAAGCAAAATCTACCATTTTATGATAAAAGACATATTGCTCTTTGGAATCTAAAGTTGCAGAATCTAATGGTGTTACAATCATTTTAATATGAACTATTTTTTAAAATAAATAATAAATAGAATTACAGCCATTGCTAAACCCCAAGGCAACGTCTTCAAAATATTATTAGATTCCATAACAAAATGTATAACAATAGTAAAGAACGCAGTATAACCTAAAAATACCATTAAGCTTTTTTTGTTTAAAAAATGATTCATAACAAAAATTTAAGGTTGAATTTGTTCGCGTTAAGGATTGAAATGACATCCTTTTTCTTTTTCAGAAAAAGATATAATGTAAAGCCTGACCCCCGCTTTTGGGCGGGGGAAACGCCATTAACTTTATATTAACTCAATAAATCGTCGTCGTTAGACTCTGGTTTTGGATCTTTTGCCGGTTCACCATCTCCTGAAGGAGCTTCTCCATCAGCTTTATAATAGTCTTCGAAAATCTCTTTCATATCGATACCATAACGCTCTGCAAAGTTTGCCTGAATCTTAGAATCTTTTGCACGAATTTCATGCAAAGCCTCTGCGTATGTGCTATACACACCTTGCATAACTTTCTCGTGAACCGGAATATTATCCATCATTTCTTGACGCGCTTTTGCACTTGCAGAATGCATAGATGCTAAAGTTTCACCAATATGCTCATCTGTTTTAACACCTAAATGCTCTAAAATTGCCGCAAATTCTTGATCTGTTCTTGCTTTTAACGCAACAACATAACCGTCGTAATACTTCAAACGTTCATCAGTATCCGACTTTAATTTTGCCCTATGTGTTTGTAAGTTAGAACGTAAAGAAGTTAATACTTTAATGGTTAAATTATGCTTGTGTACAAAACTATCTTTAGACGCAGCAAGGGTTGTATAAGCATTTTTAAGACCTTCTAACTCTTCTACTTTTTGCTCTACAGTTGTTACTTTAGATAATGCTTCTGAATACTCAGCAGATTGCTTATCTGCAACTTCTTCTAAAGCTTGGCGGGCTTGTTTAAGTAGAGCATACTGCTCTTCTAACTTAGCTTCTGTTTCTGCTTTTTTCTCTAAAGCTTTAGTATGATTTTTAGATGCTTCTACAATTGCATCTTTTAGCTTTTCTTCTACTTCTTTAATTTCTACTTCACGGTTTTTTAAACGTGTAACCGCAGCTTGAGATTTGTATGAAAGCTCACTTAATAATGTTTGCACATCAGCACTTTCTATACGTTGCTGAAACTTAGCTTTTGCTTTATTGTCTGCTCCCGCACGTACTTTTTCTGCTTCTTTAAACTGCGCTTGCTCTTTTTTAATTTTAGATTTACGTCCCCAAAGATTATTCCACCAAGTATCTGGTTTATTCTCTGCGTCTTCTAATTCTATTCTTGCTCTTTCTAATGCTTTTTGAGCATCGTCAATAATTTTTTGCTCTTCTGGATTTAAAGATGAGAATTTCTCAAAAATGATTCCTACTTCATCTTGATAATCTGTTAAGTCTTTAATAGCATCTAAAAGTGTTGTTCTGTCTTTTTCTGCCATATGTACAACATCATCTAATGTTGCGTTTAATATTTTTTGACGTCTTTGTGGGTCTTCTTCTTGAGACAGTTTAGATTTCATCGTATCGATAGCTTTCCCCCAGTTTACATCAACTTTTTCAGTTTTCTCGTTTGTGTTAGTTTCTAATAAATCAAAATCATCAGACATATTTGTGTAGTTTTTTTAATTGAACAATTTTAAGACAAGCAATTTCGTTAAAAAATTTAATTTATAACAACATTTCTATAGATATATGTTGCTTTTTTACATGATTTGTTACATCTGTTTGAATAAAAAATAAAAACACCACTAAAAATAGTGGTGTTTTCGCTTCAAATTAAATTTACAAACAGCTAAATTTCTGTAAATTTATACTATAAAAATTCCCGCTTTATTTAAACAAACAACTAAAAAACAACCGCGGGAATTGCATTCTACCGAAATAGAATTAACTTTTATTAAACTACAGCTTCCGCTACTTTCTTTCCTTTTACTTCAAACTGGTTAGAAGTATTGTTTTCTCCTCCGGCTTTTAATGCTTTATCTCCAGCGAAGAAAGTTTTATGATCGTCTCCTAAATCTGACCCAGCCATTCTTTGGTGCTTTACACAAGAAACTCCTTTTCTAATTTCTTGTCTTTGTACTCCTTTTACATAAGCTAACATCCCTTCTTCTCCGAAATAACCTTCGGTTAAATCATTCATATGTAATGCTGTTGTATGGTAAGTTGGTAATGTAATTAAGTGATGAAAAATACCAGCTTCTCTTGCTCCATCAATTTGGAATGTTTTAATTTTTTGATCTGCTAATTGACATAATTTTGAACCGTCATACATTTCATCCATTAAATTATTTTTATCGTATTCAGACATGTTTTCTCCTTGAGACAACATTTCATCATAAGCTTGGTTACGGAAATTTAATGTCCAGTTAAAAGAAGGCGAATTATTATAAACCAACTTTGCATTTGGTACAACTTCTTTAACTCTATTTACCATATGCGCTATCTGCTTTACGTTTGGCGTTGGTGTTTCTATCCACAATAAATCGGCACCATTTTGTAAACTTGTAACACAATCCAACACAACTCTATCAATATTAGAACCATCTTTAAATTTATACAAACCGTTTGGCAATCTTACCGGACGAACCAATTTACCATCTCTTTTTAATAAAACATCATCTTCTCTTGCTTCATCAATTGCAATTTCTTCCGCCTCTACAAAAGCTAAATATTGAGAAGCTAAATCTCCTGGCTCTTGGCTAACTGGTAATTTTTGAGTTAAACCAGCTCCTTCAGAATCTGTTCTCGCTACAATAACTCCATCTTCTACACCTAATTCTAAAAATGCGTAACGAATTGCATTTAATTTTGCTATAAAATCTTCATGCGGAACGGTTACTTTTCCATCTTGATGACCACATTGTTTTGCGTCAGAAACCTGATTTTCAATCTGAATTGCACACGCACCAGCTTCAATCATTTTTTTAGTTAATAAATAGGTTGCTTCTTCGTTACCAAAACCAGCATCGATATCTGCAATAATTGGAACTATATGCGTTTCAAAATTATCTATTTGATCTTGTACATCTTCTCCGTTTTCTTTTCTTCGGAATAAATCATTCATTTCAATTGCATCTGCTTGACGTAAAAAGTCATAAATCTCAGCAATTAAACTTGGTACTGCCGTTTTTTCGTGCATTGATTGATCTGGTAATGGTCCAAATTCCGAACGTAATGCCGCAACCATCCAACCTGATAAATACAAGTAACTTTTATTGGTAGTTTTATGATGTTTTTTAACTGCAATCATTTTTTGCTGGGCAACAAAACCATGCCAACAACCTAAAGATTGTGTATAATTTGATGAATCTGCATCATATTCTGCCATATCTTTTCTCATGATAGCCGCAGTATATTTAGCGATATCTAAACCTGTTTTAAATCGGTTTTGAGTTGCCATTCTTGCAGCGCTTTCAGAATTTATTGCATTCCAAGAGTTGCCGTATTTTGCTTTTAAGTTTCTTACTGTTTCTAATGCTGAACTATAATTTGTTTGTGCTAAATTTTTCATAATTTTGCTTTAATTATTAAGGTTTCTATATTTTGATAATTACGTCTCGTAATCTATTGCCGTAGTTGCGAGACACTTTTTTTTTATTAAATCTGTCTATATGCTGATAGCGTTAAGAATTCTTCAAATTTATCGGTTAAAACAAGCTCGTCAAATAACTGTATTGCTTTTTTGAATTTACCATTATCAAATCTATCCTGTCCAACATGATTTTTAATTTTTTCAATTTCCTGATGTTTGATTTTTTCATAATTATTTAAATTAAAAGTTTCTCCACTATCTATTGTAATTTCATTCTGAAGCCATAACCAGACTTGCGTTCTCGATATTTCGGCAGTTGCTGCATCTTCCATTAAGTTATACAAAGCCGCTGCTCCATTTCCACGCAACCAGCTTTCTATATATAGAATTCCAACATTAATATTTTTTCTAATTCCGTCTTCAGTAATTGTTCCTTTTGGCATTTCAACCAAATCTTTTTCAGTAACATTTACATCACTTCTTTTAATGTGAATTTGATTTTTAGTTGGCATATTTTTATTAAAAACATCCATTGCAACTTTTACCAAACCCGGATGCGCAACCCAAGTTCCATCATGACCATTTTTAACTTCCTGCTCCTTATCATTAAACACTTTTGCAAAAGCCGCATTGTTTGCTTCTTCATCGTTTTTAATTGGAATTTGAGCCGCCATTCCGCCCATTGCATGCACATTTCTTTTATGACATTTTTGAATAACCAATAAAGAATATGCTTTCATAAATGGAGAGTTCATTGTTACCTGATCTCTATTTGGAACCATAAATCCTTTATGATTTCTAAACTTTTTGATGTATGAAAAAATATAATCCCAACGACCACAGTTTAAACCAGCCATGTGATTTCTTAATTCGTATATAATTTCATCTAACTGAAAACTCGCTGTAATTGTCTCTACTAAAACCGTAGCTTTTATTGTTTTCTGCGGAATATTTAAATAATCTTGAGCAAATACAAATACATCGTTCCAAAAACGAGCCTCTAAATAATGCTCTAATTTTGGCAAATAGAAATAAGTTGCAGAACCTTGCTCCTGTAACGTTTTAATATTATGAAAAAAGAACAATCCAAAATCCACCAAAGAACCCGACATTTCTTCTCCATCAACTAATAAATGTTTTTCATTAAGATGTAAACCTCTTGGACGGACTAATAATGTTGCAGTATCCTTATTTAAAGAATATGTTTTATCTTTTTTCTCATTATAAAATGAAATGGTTTTATTAATTGCATCACGCAAATTAATTTGACCACCTAAATTATTTTCGATGTTTGGAGAATTACTATCCTCAAAATCGGCCATAAAAGTTTTTGCGCCAGAATTTAATGCATTTATAACCATTTTTCTATCAACAGGACCTGTAATTTCCACTCTCCTATCTAACAAATCTTCAGGTAAAGGAGCACAAACCCAATCAGATTCTCTTACCTCTTTTGTTTCCTTTAAAAAAGAAGGAAAATTCCCTGCATCAAAAAAAGCTTGCGAGACTTCTCTTGCTTTTATCAACTCTAATCTTCTTGAATTAAACTTGTTATGTAATTCAACCAAAAAAATCTTAGCTTCTAAAGTTAAAACACTTTGATACTCTTCTTGAGAAAATCCTACGAATTTCATCTCTTTTAATGCTGTAGCTTGTTCCATTTTTTAAGTTTTATTAATTTCTACACAACAATGATATAAAATATTTTTGAACGCCACAAGCGAACGTTCGCTAAATTTTACAAAAAAGATAAAATTTTAATATTCGCTAAGATTGACTACCTTTGAAATATGATTATAGAAGACGAGTACATTAGATTGATTTTTGGCTTAAAACTTAAACAAATAAGGACAGATAAGAATTTATCTTTATTCGGTTTATCAAAATTATCAGGCTTATCAAAATCGTATTTAAACGAAATTGAAAAAGGAAAAAAATATCCAAAAACAGATAAAATTATCATTCTTTCTGAAAAACTAGATGTTCCTTATGATAATTTAGTCTCTCTAAAACTAGATAAAAACCTTGCTCCAATTGGAGAAATTTTGCAATCGAAAATTTTAAAGGAAATTCCACTAGACTTATTTGGCATTAAAGAAAACAACTTAATTGACATTGTAGCTAACGCACCAGCAAAAGTAAATGCTTTTATAAGTACAATAATTAAGATTGCCCAAAACTACAACCTAACCCGAGAAAGTTTCTTTTTAGCATCATTACGTTCTTACCAAGAAGCACACAGTAATTATTTTGAAGATATAGAAACTGATGTAGAAAAATTTGCAGAGTCTTATCATTTAAACCTAAATAAAAGAATAACTTCTACTGATTTAGAAGACATTTTAATAGAAGAATACGGCTATACAATAAATGATAAAGAACTAAGAAAGCATGATAACTTAGGAGAATTAAGAAACATATTTATCCCTCAAAAGAAAATACTCTTAATAGACAGCACTATTTCTGAAGCACAAAAAACTTTTATTTATGCAAAGGAATTAGCTTACAACTTTCTAAATATTAACGACAGACTATTTACTTTTCCTTGGATAAAGTTTGAAAACTTTGACCAGGTCTTAAATAACTTTATTGCCTCTTATTTTGCTGGTGCCTTAATTATTCCAAGAAAATCTTTAACCGAAAAACTAACACAATTCTTTTCTTTAGAAGAATGGAAACCTCTAGAATTACATAAAATAATTAAACATTTTAATTGTTCTCATGAAACTTTTTATCAACGTTTAACAAACATATTACCAAAGTACTTCAATATAAAAAACCTATTTTTCTTGCGTTTTACCCATAAATTAAACTCACCAGAGTTTAGACTAAACAAAGAATTACACATAACACAACAACAAGCCCCACATGCAAACAGAAATAATGACCATTATTGCAGAAGGTGGATTTCTATAAAAACAATAAAAGACTTAGAAAAAAACTCCAAGAAAAGACCAACATTTGGAGTACAAATATCTTCTTATGTTAATCAAAAAAACGAATACCTAGTTTTATCATCAGCAACAACAGACCCTTTTAAAGAAGAGATAAATAGAAGTGTAAGTATAGGAATGCTACTATCCGCAAACCTCAAAAAGAAACTTAATTTCTTTAAAGAAGACACCTTTGAAAAAAAATTAGTTGGTGTTACTTGTGAAACTTGCGCTGTAGAAAATTGTAAAGAAAGAACAGCCGAACCAACAAGATTAGAAAAACAAAAAAAGTATAAAAAAATTGCAACTACAGTTGCTCAAATTATTAGTTCTTACAGTTAAAAATTTCTTATTTTAGCACTCGCAAACAAACTAAACTATGGATTTAAACTTCAACAAAAACGAAGATCACAATAAGCTTTTAGCATCAGATTTAAGACAACGATTTGCCAAAGTAAAACTTGGTGGCGGACAAAAACGTATTGACAAACATCATAGCAAGGGAAAAATGACTGCGCGTGAACGTGTTGAATACTTATTAGATACTGATAAAAAATCTATAGAAATTGGTGCTTTTGCTGGTGAAGGAATGTATGCAGAACACGGCGGCTGCCCTTCTGGTGGTGTTGTTGTTAAAATTGGTTATGTAAAAGGTAGACAATGTATTGTTGTTGCCAATGATGCAACTGTAAAAGCTGGAGCTTGGTTTCCGATAACAGGAAAAAAGAATTTACGTGCCCAAGAAATATCTATTGAAAACAGATTACCAATTATATATTTAGTGGATTCTGCGGGTGTTTATTTACCAATGCAAGATGAAATTTTTCCAGACAAAGAACATTTTGGACGTATTTTTAGAAATAACGCTGTAATGAGCAGCATGGGAATTACTCAAATTTCTGCTGTTATGGGAAGTTGCGTTGCTGGTGGTGCTTATTTACCAATTATGAGTGATGAAGCGCTAATTGTTGACAAAACAGCAAGTATTTTCTTAGCAGGAAGCTATTTAGTTAAAGCTGCTATTGGAGAATCAATAGACAACGAAACTTTAGGTGGAGCAACTACACATTGCGAAATTTCTGGAGTTACAGATTATAAAGCCAAGGACGACAAAGATGCTTTAGATAAAATAAAATTTATTGTTGATAAAATTGGCGATTCAGACAAAGCTGGTTTTAGTAAGAAAGAATCTTTTCCACCAAAAGAAAACGAAGATGATATTTTCGGAATTCTTCCGAAGGAAAGAAACGCACAGTATGATATGTTAGAAATTATCAAACGTTTGGTTGATAATTCTGAGTTTGAACAATATAAAGAAGGCTACGGGAAAACTATATTAACAGGTTACGCCAGAATTGATGGTTGGGCAGTTGGTATTGTTGCCAATCAACGTAAATTAGTAAAAACCAAAAAAGGCGAAATGCAGTTTGGTGGTGTAATTTATAATGATTCGGCAGATAAAGCCACACGATTTATCGCTAACTGTAATCAGAAAAAAATTCCTTTGGTATTTTTACAAGATGTTACAGGGTTTATGGTTGGAAGTAAATCGGAACACGGTGGAATTATAAAAGACGGTGCTAAAATGGTAAATGCAGTTAGTAATTCTGTGGTACCCAAATTTACCATTGTAATTGGTAATTCTTATGGAGCTGGTAATTACGCAATGTGCGGTAAAGCTTATGACCCAAGATTAATTGCAGCTTGGCCAAGTGCTGAGCTAGCTGTAATGAGTGGGAATTCAGCTGCAAAGGTTTTATTACAAATTGAAACTGCTTCGCTTAAAAAACGTGGCGAAGAAATTACTCCTGAAAAAGAAGCTGAATTATTTGACAAAATAAAATCTCGTTATGACAATCAGATTTCTCCATATTATGCAGCTGCAAGAATTTGGACAGACGGCGTAATAAATCCGTTAAGGACTAGAGATTGGATTTCTATAGGAATTGAAGCAGCAAATAATGCTCCGATTGAAAAGAAATTTAACATGGGAGTTTTACAGGTTTAAGAAAATATTACTATGAAAACGAAACTAATATTACTTCTTTGTCTTTTTACAGCAAATTTATGCATTGCTCAAAAACAAACAAGAAGAGCATATACTACAATAAAAGAGTATAAGAAATTAATAAACAATCAACTCACTAAAAAAGATTTAGAAAACTCTATAATCAGAGGTAATGACACTTTAATATTAATAAGTGGTAAAGAGTTTTATAAAGAAGGGGTTTCTGTTAAATATCAACCTAAAGATTCTACTTTTTTAGAACTATACAAAGATGTTGTTTATCAAAAATACCGTAAAACAGACAAAAAAACAAAGCATTACATGAGACTTTGGAGAAAACCGATTAAAATATTTTTCTCAGAATCTTTAGATGATTATTATAAAAAAGAAATAATTAAAACAGCAAATATACTATCATCCCAAGTAGACTCTTTAACAATTTCATTTGTTGATAAACTTGAAAAATCTAACTACATAATTTACCAAATAGATAGCCTGAACACTTATAAATATTCAAACAAACTTTCTAAAAATAAATATGTAGATTATTATGTTTTTTGGAAAAACAATAAAATATATGATTCAAAACTGGAGCTAAACCTTATAACATATAATAATATTGATAAAAAAATTAATGCTAATTATTTAAAACAACAATTTTTTAAATCTTTAGGTTATTTTAATACAACCACGAAACTACCTTGTTATGATATTTTATCAGATTGCAACTCTGGTAATAAGGTAATTACAAGTAATAATTTAGATATTTTAAAATATCATTATTCTTTCGGAATATCTAAAGGAACCGATCTTGAAACTTTTGAAAAAAATCATAAAAAAGCTATTGAGACATATAAAAAAACAGGAACACACATGTTATTCAAACATATTGATTAACATTTTATTATAAAAAGACAAGAATTAAAAATAATATTTAGAAATGGGAAGAGCATTCGAATTTAGGAAAGCAAGAAAAATGAAACGTTGGTCGGCAATGGCAAAGACATTTACTAGAATTGGTAAAGACATTGTTATGGCTGTTAAAGAAGGTGGCCCAAATCCAGACTCAAACTCGCGCTTAAGAGCAGTTATGCAAAACGCAAAAGCTGCAAACATGCCAAAAGACAATGTTGAACGCGCCATTAAAAAAGCAACCGATAAAGACACAGCAAATTATAAAGAAGTTTTGTTTGAAGGTTATGCTCCACACGGAATTGCAATACTTTTAGAAACTGCCACAGACAATAACAATAGAACCGTTGCCAACGTAAGAGCCGCATTTAACAAATGTGATGGAAACTTAGGAACCTCTGGATCTGTAGTTTTTATGTTTGATCACACTTGTAACTTCACCGTAAAAAAGGAGGATATTACTGTTGATATGGAAGAATTAGAACTAGAATTAATTGACTTTGAAGTTGAAGAAATTTTTGACGATGAAGAAGGTATAATTATCTATGCTCCGTTTGAACAATTTGGCGCAATACAATCTTTCTTTGAAGAAAATGAAGTTGAAATATTATCTTCTGGATTTGAAAGAATACCAACCACAACAACAACAGTTACGGAAGAACAACAAGCAGATGTAGAAAAATTATTAGAAAAATTAGAAGAAGATGATGATGTGCAAAATGTGTATCATTCTATGGCCAACTAAAATCTTACAACAATATATTTTAAATAATCCAACGAACTATTCGTTGGATTATTTTTTTTACTAAAAATAAAAACCATTAAAAAATAGTTAAAACACTGTTTTTCAAAGGAATTAGCTTGGTTTTCAAGGATATTAACAAATAAATCTATATTTTTAAACTAAATCAAAATTAGATATTATGAAAAAATTCAATTTTAAATCAAAATCATTCTACACATTTATTGCAATTGCACTATTTGCTATCTCTCCAGTTTTAAGTCAAGTTGAACTTAAACCAATCGGCAAACCCATAAAAACACAATTAAACTTAAAGAGCAACAACCACCCAAACGCAATTTTATTTAACAAAATAAAAGTTATCAATAATATAAATTACAGCAATTATGTTTACACTTTTTATACTAAAAACAATAGAACAGTAAGCGGAACAGTTAAAGAAGTTAAAGATGGTTATGTGAAAGTAAAAATTCAAGAAGGCTATAAAGAACATAAATATATGTTTTTACCTTTTGATAGTATTTCTCATTTTCAAGAGCACTATTCTGGAGAATAAATAGAAATAATAAATTAATTAATTTGAAATCCGACGTTTATATAGCGTTGGATTTTTCATTTTCAAACAATTCTTATATATTTAACAAACTATAAAAATTAGCTTATGATATTTTACGGAACAAAAGGTTCTCATCTTAATAGTGAAAGAAAAGGAGGTATAAAATGCGACAACTGTAACGAGATTACAAACCACAATGTTTCTGTTTATGGGCAATATGGTTATTTATATTGGATTCCGGTATTTCCAATGGGTAAAAAAGTGTTTTCTGAATGTACAAACTGTAAAATAACAACTGACTTTAAAGGAATGAACGAGAAGCTTAGACAAGCTTCTGCAGACGTAAAGCGAAACACAAAAACGCCAATTTGGTATTGGTCTGGCTTGGCTATTATTGCACTACTAATTGCATTTGCCATATATTCTGCTAAAGAACATAATAAAGATGTAGAAAACTATATTTTAAACCCAGCAAAAGGAGATGTAATAGAATTTAAGAATAAGGAATCTGGATATTACTCAACTTTAAGAATAGAATCTCTAAGTAAAGACTCCATTTATGTAATTCAAAATAATTATGAAACCGACAAAAAGAGCGGGATTTCTGACATTGACAAAGACAAAAATTATACTACCGAAACTTACAGTTTAGGCAAAAATGAAATACAAAACTTATTTGATGAAGGAATATTTTACGATATAAATAGATAAAACTGTCAGTTAAATACAATTAAATCCAATGTTTTAGTACGTTGGATTTTTTTTGTTTCAGTTTCTATAAATGTATCTACAAAATAAATTTCTTTAGGAACTTCATATTTTGAGAGCGAATCTAGATTTTTTATTTTAAATAATAAAGACTTCTCTACTTCGTTCGAAGTGACATTATTTTCAATAACAAGAATTAATTTTTCTCCTAAAGTTGAATCTGGGATTCCAGCTACAAAAAAACGTTGGGTAATAATTTCTGATAGCTTTTCCTCTATTTTCTCTGGATGCAATTTAATTCCGCCTGAATTGATTACGTTATCAAAACGCCCTAGCCATTCAAATTGATTTTCAGAAACTAACTGAACAACATCATTTGTAACAACCAATTCTTTCGATACTTTTGGAGCTTGAATAACTAAACAGTTTCTTGCGTCAATGTAAATTTTAACTTTTGGGAGAACTTGATAAAAAGATTGCCTCGTTCCTCGCAATAACGAAAAGTTATTTAGCTTTTTTACCGCTATATGTGTAATTGTTTCTGTCATTCCATACGTAGCAAAAACTTCAGTTTTTATATGCTGCATATTCATTTGTAGTTCTTTTGAAACAACGCCACCACCAACAATTAGTTTTTTAATTTTATGCAACTCAAGTAAAGAGTTTTGAACCTGCATTGGTACCATTGCAGAAAAATTATATTCTTTATTAATATTAACTTTGGAAGTTGGCGCTACAATATCCAATTGCCAACCTAAAGTTAAAGCTCTAACCAACATCATTTTTCCAGCAATATAACCTGGAGACAAACACAATAAAGCAGTTGTATTTTCAAATAACTCAAAGAAATCACCAGTAGCTAAAGCTGAGTTTAACATAAACTCTTTTTTCAACTGAATTACTTTCGGTTTACCTGTAGAACCTGAAGTTTGTACAGGAATTTCATCTGAAGAAAACCAATTAAATAAAAATGAATAGGATGCAGATTCATTAATTCTCACATAAGATAGGAGTTCATTTACAGAAGTAAATGATTTTCCGTTTAACTTAAAATTTTTATGAAAATTATTTTTATTCATTGAGAAGAATCCTGCTTTCGCAGGAATGACAGATTAAATTAATAAGTATCTTCAATTAAACTATATTGGTCATTTTGTAAATTTTCTTTTGGCTTTTCTATTTTACCAAATAGGTTTTCTTTCCAATTTGTCCACCCATATTTTTTTGAAAAGACAAACAATAATAATGGATACAAAACAAAAACAGGAAAAAACATTTCCCAACCTACTGAAGGCTCAGAAGTATCAATATACAAAGCATCGGTTTGAAAAACCGTCCAATCTGTAGTTACAAAAAATGCTGCTACAATATTATTTACCGCATGTAAACCTAGCGCCAACTCTGTTCCTTCATCCATTAATGTTGTTATTCCGTATAAAAGTCCAGTTCCTATATAAAAAACAAATGCAACGTAACCTAACTTATCAATCTCTGGATTTGCTCCATGCATTAATCCAAAAACTACCGAAGTAAAGATTAAAGGGAACCATCTATTCTTAACCAAAATCCCTAAACTTTGCATAAAATAACCTCTAAACAACAATTCTTCGAAACTTGTTTGAAAGGGCAAAAACAACAACGAAACAGCTAATAATATAAAAAACGGAACTGCTTTAAAATTCCAGGTATAATTTTCTGGTGTTAAAAATAAACCTACAACTATCATTAAACCGGCTAAAATTCCCCAAGTTATAAATCCGAACCAAAAACGTTTCCAATCTATGCTATTTCTACTTGTTACTAAAGATGTAAAACTACGTTTGTGCACATATTTTATACCTAAAAACAGAAATAATAACCCCATTGCAAAGGTAAAAATCAACAAAAATAAATACAGCGAACTGTTAATTCCTAAGCCCATAAAACTGTTTTCGGCTGCACGACTAAACTCATTCATATCGGCAGAATGTGTAACAGCTACAGCTAATAAAGGTAGAATACCAATTATTTGCCAACCAAAAATTACCAATAAAATTGTACCAACGTAGGTTAACCAACTATTTTCTCCTTTGTATGCTTGTTGAATGAAATTCATGATTATAAATTAAAGTTCCAATTTACAGTTGGATTATATTGTAATGTTCCGCTTTTTACTTCTAACGGACTTTCAAAATTATTGGTAAATAAACTTCCAGTTCCTAAACCTTGTGGTAATTTATTTTGCAAAGTGTAAGTAAATTGCGCAATTGCATTTAAACCAACATTGCTTTCTAAAGCGGATGTTATCCAATTATTTATATGTTGTTTTTCTGCTATATTAATCCACTCTTTACTACCAGCAAAACCACCAACCAAACTTGGTTTCAATATAATATATTGTGGTTTAATTGTAGTAATACATTTTTCTTTTTCTTTAGAAGAAAACACACCAATTAACTCTTCATCTAAAGCGATTGGCAACGGTGTTTTTTCGCATAAACCTGCCATTTCTTGCCATTGACCTTGTTTTATAGGTTGTTCTATTGAATGAAGTTCCAATGCTGATAATTGCTGTAATTTAGTTAAGGCTTCGTTAGGTTTAAAAGCACCGTTTGCATCTACTCTTAGTTCAATTTCTTTTGCTGAAAATTCTTTTCTAATTGATTTTAATAGTTCTATTTCAGTATTAAAATCGATTGCACCAATTTTCATTTTTATACAAGTAAATCCAGTTTTTAGCTTTTCTTTTATTTGGGTTTTCATAAAAGATTTATCGCCCATCCAAACTAAACCATTTATTGGAATTGCCGCTTTTCCATTTGTAAATTCCGATGGAAATAAATTAAAAGAATCATTACTTTCTAAGGATAAAAAGGCTTGCTCTAATCCGAATTGTATTGATGGAAAGTCAACTATTTGTGGTAATAATTTTTCTAAACCTTGGTTGATCTTCTTACAAATCCATTGTAGTTTTTCTTCGTAATTTGGAATATCGTCTATACTTAAACCTCTAAATAGACCAGTTTCTCCAATTCCTGTTTTACCATCTTTTTTTAAAATGATAAACCAGGTTTCTTTGGTTCTTAAAATTCCGCGTGATGTTCCGCTTGGATTTTTAAAATTGAGAATGTATTTTTTGTAGGTTGCTGTTATCAAATTTTTTATTTTTCCTGTCATTCCTGCGAAAGCAGGAATCTATACTGTTGTCTGTTTGGATTCCTGCCTACGCAGGAATGACAGTATGTTAGCAAGTACGCCCGCGTTAGGGATTGAGCGGTTTGTTTGAGCTCTCACGCTTTTTGGCGTGAAGCGAGTAGCGAAAGCCCGCTTGAACGCCCAAATTTTACTTTTCTGCAAGCTCTTTAAAACGGTTCATATAACTAACACTTTGCGTTTGTAAAGCCGATTTAAAATAAGGAAACATGCAAGACATTATATAGCTTTTTGCCTCCACAGTACAGTATTGCACGATTTTAGTCTTATTACCATTTGCTATAAAATTAAAATCGTCTGTTTTAATCATTTGATCAGAATCGAATTGAAATGTCATTTTTTCATTAAGAACATGAGACATTATTTTCTCTGTCATTTCCATGGTTTGTCCTTGACTTTCAATTAACATTTTATAACTACTTCCAATTTTACCTGCTCTAACTTCTATTGGTTCAATCGATTGTACTTCTGGCATCCAATCTTTTAATGTTTCTGGATTATCGAACAATGCAAAAACTTCGTTAATTGGTTTATTAACCTCAATTTCTGCTGTGTATTTAGTTTCTTTTACCACCAAACCTGTTGCTAAAAAGACTACAGTTAGTGCGATTATGATTCCGAGGATAATTTTTATTGCTTTCATTTTATATAAATGTAACTTATTGTGATTTATAGTTATTTGTTGTAATTAGTTTGTTCCTTGTTTATGTTTTTTCTTAAAACATTAATGTAATTATTGACCTTTACTCCTAAAATATCTAATTCTTTTAATAAACTGTTTGAAAGCTCTTCTTCAATCAACTGTCTATTTTTGGATTTTTTTAACCACGTTTTTGTCTCATATAAAGAACCTCTTGAATAATAAATAAATTTTAATCTGTCTTTATAGTGAAATCGACCAAAACCTTCCGAAATATTTGCTCCAACACTATCTGCGGAGCGAACCATTTACTTACCTACAGTATCTTTTTTGAAATAATCCCACCCAACAACTTCATTCCAAATTCTATCCGCGATGGAATTAGCTTTTTGATATATTTCTAAATCTTCTAAATTCATATTTTTTTTACAAAATACGAAAAACTATAAATCACAACAAATCTCTACCTAATTGCTCTTACATAACTTGCCCTAAACCGAATAAAATTGCAAACAAAAATGTGCTTAACGCTACTTTTTTAAGTTCGCTATCTAATTCTGAGTGAATGATATTTTTACCGACAGTTATCATATTTAAAATCAACGGAATAAATGCGATTAAAAAAAGAAACTGCAATGGTGATTTGTAGTTTAAGAATGTATAAATTACTGCTGAGACCAACGCTCCAACAATTAAAAAGTAATGATAAGTTTTTGCTTTTTGACTTCCAATTTTGACAACTAATGTGTTTTTCCCAACTTTTGCATCGTTAATTCTATCGCGCATATTATTGAGATTTAACACTGCTGTTGATAATAATCCGACTGAAATTGCTGGTAAGAAAATCTCATAATTTAATTGTTTTGTGTACAAGAAATAAGTTCCTACAGTTGCTACAACTCCGAAGAAAATGAAAACGAATACATCTCCAAATCCGCTATAACCATAAGCCGAATTACCAACTGTGTACTTTATTGCGGCTACAATTGAAGCAATTCCGAGCACAAAAAACAATACTGAATATCCGAAATTTTCTTTTCCGAAAGAAACAAAAATTAACAACAACGCTACAAATAAGCTTAAAACCGCTGTAACTACCATTGCACGTTTCATTTGTTTTGGTGTTATTGCTCCAGAGGAAACCATGCGCACTTCTCCTTCTCTATTATCGTCTGTTCCTTTTATTCCATCTCCGTAATCGTTTGCAAAGTTTGATAATACTTGAAAACCGATTGTGGTTAGGATTGCTAAAAAGAATATTGCGTAGTTTTTTTCACCTGAAGTTAAAAAGTTAGCCAAAAAAGCCCCTGTAATAATTCCAGAAACCGAAAGTGGTAAGGTTCTTAAACGTGCGGCTTTTATGTAATTTTTTAGCATTGGTGTAGAAAGTGTCAAAAATAAGATTCCCGCTTGCGCGGGAATGACAATTATAGGATTATAAATTATTTGCTTCGGCAATTAATTCTGCAATGTCTTGTACTTTAACTTGGCTTTCTTTTTCCTTAAATTTAACTCCATCCGTCATCATAGTATTACAATAAGGACAACCTGTTGCAATAATTTGTGGCTTTGTTTCTAACGCATCTTCTGTACGTAAAACGTTAATGTCTTTATCGCCTTTTTCTGGCTCTTTAAACATTTGCGCTCCACCTGCTCCACAACATAAAGCTGTAGATTTATTACGTTTCATTTCTGTTAAATTAACTCCTAAACGACGAATTAAATCACGTGGAGATTCATAAACATCATTTGCACGTCCTAAATAACAAGGATCATGATACGTTAATCGTTTTCCTTTTAAATTAGTATCATCAACCGTTAAACGACCTTCGTCAATTAGTTTTTTTATGAATTGTGTATGATGAAAAACTTCATATTTACCTCCTAAAGACGGATATTCGTTTTTAAAAGTATTGAATGAATGCGGATCGCAAGTAACAATTGTTTTTACTTCATAACCATTTAACACTTCAATATTCATCATTGCCTGCATTTGAAACAAAAACTCGTTTCCTGCCCTTTTTGCAGCATCTCCTGTAGAACTTTCTTCGGTTCCAAGAACAGCAAAATCTACATTAGCTTGTTGTAAAATTTTTACAAAAGCACGTGTTATTTTCTTAGCTCTATCGTCATAACTTCCTGCAGCTCCAACCCAAAACAACACTTCTGGTTGTTTTCCTTGAGCCATCATTTCTGCCATTGTTGGTACGTTCATCTTTGTTAGTTTTAAGTTTTGAGTTCTTAGTTTTAAGTAGAAATACTTAACACTAAAAACTAATAATTCAAAATTATTTTATTCTTCGTCTTTCCAGTTTAATCTGTCTTGTTGACTGTATTGCCAAGGTGCTCCGTTGTTCTCTATGTTTGTCATCATCATATTTAATTCCTGCGGAGCAGCAGATTCTTCCATTACTAAATATCTTCTCATATCCATAATTATTGATAATGGATCTATATTTACGGGACATTCTTGCACACAAGCATTACAACTTGTACACGCCCAAAGTTCCTCTGGAGAAATATAATCGTTTAATAATTGTTTTCCGTCGTCTACAAAGGTTCCTCCATTAGCATCGATATTTTTACCAACCTCTTCCAAACGATCTCTTGTGTCCATCATAATTTTACGAGGAGACAATTCTTTACCTGTTAAGTTTGCAGGACAAGCTGATGTACAACGTCCACATTCTGTACATGTATAAGCGTTCATTAACTGTACCCAATTTAAATCGGTTACATCTGAAGCTCCAAATTTTTCTGGTACTTCATCTTCTGCTCCTTCTGCTGGTGCAGCGTAAGGATCTGCATCTGGATCCATCATCATTTTTACTTCTGAAGTAACTGAAGCTAAATTATCTAACTGACCTTTTGGCTTTAGTTTTGCATAAAAAGTATTTGGAAACGCTAATAATATGTGTAAGTGTTTTGAATAATACAAGTAATTAAGGAATATTAAAATTCCGATTATGTGAATCCACCAAGCTCCTTTTTCTATTGTATGTAATGCTTCTGGAGAAAATCCAGAAAACCATGGCGCTACAAATTGACTAATTGGATTTCCAATTCCAGCTTGCTGAAAAGGAACATCTGTAGCATTCATAATAATGAATAAAGACATTAAAACCATTTCGAAATACAAGATGATATTTCCATCATTCTTTGGCCAACCTTTCATCTCTTTATTGAAAAATCTTTTGATTTGAGTAATATTTCTTCTCCACCAAAAAACTACAACAGCAATAAAAACTAAGGCTGCTAAAATTTCAAAAGTCCCTATTAAAAAACCATATAAACCATCACCTAAAACTCCAGAAAAAACCCTGTGAGTTCCAAATAAACCATCTATTATTATTTCTAAAACTTCAATATTAATAATTATAAAACCTAAATAAACAACAACGTGCAGTATTCCAGAAACTGGTCTACGTACCATTTTGTATTGCCCCAAAGCAATTTTAGCCATGTTTTTCCAACGTGCTGGTTGATTATCACTTCTATTTATGTCCTTACCTAATTTTATATTTCTAATTAGTTTACGAACGTTTGATGCAAAAAAGCCTAATCCTGCAATTAAAATTAGTGCAAAAAAGATATTTGGTAAATATTCCATTGTATAATTTACTATTTATTACTTGTGTTTTCTTTGTTATTTTCTTCGTTGTAAGGTTTTGCTTTTTTACCGAAGAGCGAAAAATGAACAAATCTTTTAGGATTTAACTTCATTTCTCTTAATAATTCTTCCATTTCTTTAGAAGCATTGGTAAGGTTATTGTACATTTTATCGTCTGTCATTAGCTTTCCTAACGTACCTTTACCATCCTTCATATTAGCAAGTAAACCGTTTACATTTGCCAATGTTGTTTCAAATTCTTTTATCGTTTCACTTAAATTAGCTTCCGCTAAATCTTTGGAGACTTGAGAAAAATTATCGGTTATTGTTTTTGCGTTTGTTAATGTAGCTGCTAAATTGTCTTGATTATCTTCTAAAATAGTATTTACCCCTTTTAATGTTTTTCTTACATCAGAAACAGTATACTCTAATCCTAAAATACTACGATTTAAACTTTTACGTGATTTTTTATCTAAGACTTGATTTAAACCTACTAATAGAGAGTCTGCTCCTTCTAAAACTTGATCTAATTTTTGTTGAATTGGGTCTAATCTTTCACCAATTGAAGTGAATAAACTTGATTCAATTTCTCCTTTAAGAGTATCTCCAGACATTGCATTACCACCTTCATAACTTGGTAAAATAGCTAAATTTGAACCTCCTAAAGGGCTTGGAGAATATATTCTTACAATACTTTGTTTTGAAAATACGAAATCGTTTTCTAAAGTAAACCGAACTAAGAGTCCTCCTCTTTTTTCTGGCTTATCGTTAAATTTTATTTTACTTACACGACCAACTTGCAAACCATTTATGGTAACCAAACTAGCTTCATTAAGGCCTTGAATACTGTTATACTCTACAAAAAAGTGACGAGAATCACCTTTAAACAAATCTTGTCCCTTAAGGAAATTGTATCCCCAAATTAAGAGACCAATGATAACAACTGCAACAATTCCTGTTTTGAGTTCTCTAGACATATCTACTTTTTATTAATAGCAATATTACTAATAATTTTGGTAGAATTAAGAAGAATAGGTCTAAATTATTGGTTACTTATAGCATCTTGTACAGATACTTTTTCTCCATTTTTAAGTGCAATTACAAAAGCATCTTTATATCCTTTCTGCTTAGCTCTTGATAAAGATTTTTTTACTTGCTGATAATCAGATGTATTTCCGTAGTAATATTTATAGAATGAACCTATTTTAATTCTCTCTACATTTTGTAAGCCCTTAAAGTTGTATGATTTTGTTGCAATTTTATTTTTTCCTGATGCAATTTGTATTTTAAATTCAACATCTGAGGTAACAGTATCTTCAACCAAAACATCAGTTACAACCGTATTTAATTTCAGTTGATGAATATATTCTTTTATCGATTTAGCAATAGAAGTTGCCATTTTTATTTGGCCTTTTTTAGAGTTTAGAAAAGCTCCTTCTTTTTTATTGGTTAAAAAACCTAACTCAATTAAAACACTTGGCATTACAGTTTCTCTTAAAACTTGAAAATTATCTTGTTTTACTTTTCTATCTTTTCGTTTTGCTTTTTGCGTGAAATCTGTTTGAATTATACTTGCTACTTGTAAACTTTTATCTAAATTTTCTTCTTGTAAAAGAGATAAACCTATAACCGATTCCGATGAATTGGGGTCAAATCCTTCATACCTATCTTTATAGTTTTCTTCTGAAACAATAAATGCATTTTCTCTCTTAGCAATCTCAAAATTCTTTTTATTACCTCTTAAACCTAAGACAAAAGTACCTGCTCCATGAGCTTCAGGTCTTGGCTGATAAGAATCGCAATGTATAGAAACAAACAAATCTGCTTTTGCTTTATTAGCAATTTCTCCTCTCTTCCATAAATTAGGATAAACATCTGTTTTTCTTGTGTATATTACTTTTATATCTTTTTCATCAGATAACATTTTACCAACCTTTAAAGTAACTTTTAAAGCAATATCTTTTTCTTTATAACCGTTACCAAGATTACCAGGATCTTTTCCTCCATGACCTGCATCTAAGACAATTGTATATTGTTTTTGAGCTTCCGCCGTAGGCGAAATCAATAAAAATGAAATAATAACGATAAATACTCCTAAAATTTTATTCATGATATTATTTTTTCTAGATTAATGGAAATAGCATCCATAAAAATTAACTAATTTTGGCTTTTCAAATTTGGTGCTTCAATAATTGAGCCATACATTTACTAAACCACAAAAATAGTATTTATAGCATTGCGAACAAATCTTACGTACATACTTTTATTTTTTTGCTTTTTTGCAACTAAAACCACTAATGCTCAAGATTTAAAGAAGCCTTTAAATATTAATGCAAAAGCTGTAAAAAAGAGAACTCTTTTAAATTCTAAAAGAGATACTGTTCCTGATTTTAAAAAAGACAGTTTAAACTTAACAAAAAAAGACACCATTGTTACAGATTCTATAAAACCTAAAGGAATTATAGAAGGTTTAATAACACATGACGCAAAAGATTACACTTTTCAAGACGCAAAAAAGAAAACACTTACATTATATAATGAAGCGCACGTAACTTATACCGATATAGATCTAAAAGCGGGTATTATTATAGTAGATTATAAAAATAATACTGTTTACGCTACTGGAATTAAAGATAGCACAGGTTACAAACAACGTCCAGTTTTTAAGCAAGGAAACCAAGAATCTGAACAAGATTCAATTTTATTTAACTTTAAAACGAAAAAAGCATTAGTGTATGGTGTTAAAACTGTACAAGGTGATATAATTACCTATGGTGAAAAAACAAAACGAGTAAACGATTCTACAATTTACATGCGTAATTTACGTTTTACAACCTCTAAAAAAGACAATCCTGATTATTATATTGCTACAAATAAAGCTAAATTAATTCCTGGAAAAAAAATTATTGTTGGTGGTAGTAATTTGGTTTTAGCAGATGTTCCAACTCCGTTCTACTTACCTTTTGCTTACTTTCCACTATCAGACAAAAGAACTTCTGGTTTTATTATTCCTTCTTGGGGAGAAAGTAATTCACAAGGTTTTTTCTTACAAAACGGAGGTTATTATTTTGCCTTGAGTGATTATTTTGATTTAACAGTTCTTGGAGATTTATACACTAATGGAAGTTGGGGTTTAAGAACGGATTCTCAATACTACAAAAGATACAAGTTTAGCGGAAACTTTAGTGTTCGTTTTGAAAACATTAAACAAAGTATTCTTGGTTTAAGTGATTATAGTGAAGCTACAAACTTTAATATTAGATGGAGTCATAGTCAAGACAATAAAGCAAATCCCAATGCACGTTTTTCTGCTTCGGTAAACCTAGGAAGTAGTACATATTATAGACAATCTCAAAATGAGTTTAACAACTCTGAGTTTTTAACAAATACATTAAGTTCTTCAATTTCATATTACAGAAATTTTGTAGGAACTCCTTTTAATATGAATGTTACGGCAACACATTCTCAAAACACAAATACAGAGTCTATTACTATGACTTTACCCTCTTTACAAGTAAACATGGATAGAATTTATCCGTTTGCAGGTAAAGGTGGCGTTCAGAAAAACCCTATTCAAAAAATGGGTTTCACTTATAGTATGCAAGGTGAATATAGAATTAACACAACTGACGATGAGTTTTTTACACCAAAAATGTTTAATGAAGCTAAATCTGGTGTAAAACATGCAACAGGAACAAGTACAAACTTAAAAGCTTTTAAATACTTTACGTTATCTCCAAGTATCAACTATTCTGAAACATGGTATTTTGATAAAATAAACAAACGTTTTGATCCTACTTCAGGTGAAAATGGTGCTGTAGTAAATGATACAATTAGCGGTTTTAATAGATTTAACAACTACAATGTTGGTGTTTCTTTATCAACAAATATTTACGGTACATTTAACTTTAAAAAAGGTAGATTAAAAGCCTTAAGACATACTTTTAGACCATCTGTTTCATGGGGTTATAGACCCGATTTTGCTGAAAAGCACAACCTACAAGTACAACAAAGTATCGACCCTACTGACCTTGTAACATATTCTCCTTTTGAAGGTGGAATTTACGGAACTCCAGGAAGCGGAGTTTCTAACTCAATTGGTATTCAATTAAATAATGTTTTAGAGGCTAAAATGGCTCCAAAGGATCCTGATAGTGATGAAGAAGATGAGAAAATAACAATCTTAAACAACCTAAACTTTAGTACTAGCTACAATATTGCAGCAGATAGTTTACGTTGGAGTCCAGTAAGTGCAAATGCAGGTACACGTCTTTTTAAAGATAAACTAGCACTAAATGTAAATGCAACGCTAGACCCTTATCAAGTTAATGATGAAGGACAACGTATTAATAAATTTAATAACAATATTTTTAGAATGTCTCAATTAGGTGTATCAGCTAATTATTCATTATCTAGTAAAGACTTTGAAAAGAAAGACGAAAACAAAAATGCTTCTAATCCCAACAATCAAAATAATAAAGGAAACGGAGCGCAAGATACTCCTGATGTTTTCGGAAACAATTTACCGGGTTCTAATCAGTTTCCAAACGACTTAGGAAATAGACAGAACAACAATGAAAATAGCACAAAAGAAACCAAATTATACAATGCTAAAATCCCATGGACATTAAACTTAGTCTATGCAATGAATTACGCTAACAATGGTTTAACTAGCGGAATAACAAACAACTCGATTATGTTTAGCGGTGATTTTGAATTAACTCCAAAATGGAATATTGGTTTTTCTTCTGGTTATGATATTGACAATAGCGATTTCACCTATACTCGACTTTCTTTTTCAAGAGATTTAGATAGTTGGCGTTTTAACTTTAATTGGACTCCATTTGGACCTAACTCTTCTTATAATTTCTTTATTGGTGTGAAAGCATCTGCATTAAGTGATCTTAAATGGGAGAAAAACAAACCAAGAGATAGAGTACTATTTTAGTGAGTAGTAAGCAAAAATGTTTTTTTTGCTATTTAACTTTTAAACATAACAAACAATGAAAACAATAATAAAAACAGACAAAGCACCTGCTCCAATTGGACCCTATAACCAAGCTGTTTTAGTAGGAGATACACTTTACACTTCAGGTCAAATAGCTATAAACCCAAAAACTAGTGAAATAGAATTAGATTCTATTGAACACGAAACTGAACTAGTAATGAATAATTTAAAAGCTGTATTAGAAGCTGCAAATATGACTTTTGAAAACGTAATTAAAAGCTCAATTTTTGTATCAGACATGCATAACTTTTCTAAAGTAAATGCAGTTTACGGTACTTTTTTTAATGATGAAAATGCACCTGCAAGAGAAACTGTAGAGGTTGCAAATTTACCAAAGTTTGTAAACGTAGAAATTAGCATGATTGCTATTAAATAATTTAACAGCAATCATATAAACAAAAACCACACTTTTAAAAGTGTGGTTTTTTGTTTATATAGCTTTCATTAATAACTCTGCTGTAGATGGATTAGTTGCTAATGGAACATCATGCACATCACACAAACGCAACAACATTGTGATGTCTGGTTCGTGAGGATGTTTTTCATTTGGGTCTCTAAAAAACAACACCATATTACATTTTCCTTCCACAACTCTACTTGCTATCTGCGCATCTCCACCAAGTGGTCCTGACAAAAATTTTGTAACAACAAAACCTGCTTTTTCTGCTTTTGTTCCAGTAGTTCCTGTAGAAATTAAATTGATGTTTTTTTGATCTAAAATAGCTTTATGTTCGTTTAAAAACTGAACCATTTCTGCTTTCATTCCATCGTGTGCTATTATTGCAATTTCCATATTTATTTTTTTTTATAATGATGCTGAATATTCTAGTAGATCAACAATCTTTGTTGCGTAACCAAACTCATTATCATACCATGAAATTAGTTTGAAAAAATTGGTGTTAAGTTCTAAAGAAGCATTGGCATCAACAACAGATGTTCTTGTTTCTGAAACAAAATCTTGCGATACAACTTCATCTTCTGTATAACCAATTATTCCTTTAAATTCGTTTTCTGAAGCTTTTTTAAAAGTTGCTAAAATTTCTTTTAACGATGTTTCTTTTGCTGTTTTAAAAGTTAAATCTACTAAAGAAACATCTGCTACAGGCACTCTTACAGCCATACCTGTTAATCTTCCTTCCATTTCAGGAATTACTTTTATAACAGCTTTTGCAGCTCCAGTAGAAGTAGGAATAATATTATTTACAACAGAGCGACCTCTTCGCCATTTCTTATTTGGACCATCAACAGTATTTTGTGTTGATGTAGCTGCGTGAACCGTTGTCATTAACCCTTCAGTTAAACCAAAATTATCATTAATTACTTTTACCAATGGAGCTAAACAATTTGTTGTACAAGATGCATTGGAAATTATAGTTTCTTCCTTTGTTAATTCGTGATTATTAACACCCATAACATACATTTTTGCATCATCTGAAGGTGCAGATATAATTACTTTTTTTGCTCCACCTTTTATATGTAATGCTGCTTTCTCTTTTGTTGTGAAAAAACCTGTAGATTCTATTACGTAATCTACATCAACCTCATCCCATTTTAAATTTTCTGGATTTCTATCTGCAGTAATTCTAATTGTATTACCGTTTACTATTAAATTCCCTTCTTTAACCTCTACAGTTCCGTTAAAACGACCATGAACAGAATCGTATTTTAATAAGTATACTAAATAATCTACTTCTAATAAATCATTAATTGCAACTACCTGTATATCTTTTCTTTGCACTGCGGAACGAAATGCTAGTCTTCCTATTCTACCAAAACCATTTATTGCTACCTTAATCATTCTACTTTTATTTTTAGCTTAAATACCTTTTATTTTTGTGTGTTTTAGATAAAAACTTACACATTACAAATATAAAACTTCTTTATAAAAAAAGCCTGATAGTTATAAAAACTACCAGGCTTGTCTGTTAAAAATTATTCTTAAATGAAATAGTAATATTTAGCTAATCATAAAAAACAATTACTATAATTTAGCACAATGTACTAACATATCTACAATTTTATTTGCATAGCCAAACTCGTTGTCATACCAAGAAATTATCTTAAAAAAGTTAGCATTAAGCTCTAAACAAGCATCTGCATCTACAACAGAAGTTCTTACTTCTGACACAAAGTCTTGAGAAACAACTTGATCGTTTGTTACACCTAAAACTCCTTTTAAAGAACCTTTAGAAGCTTCTTCAAACTTCTCTATAATTTCTGCTAAGCTAGTAGCTTTTTCTGTTCTTACTGTTAAATCTACTAAAGAAACATCTGGAGTAGGAACTCTAACTGCCATACCTGTAAGTTTTCCATTTAATTCAGGAATTACTTTCCCAACTGCTTTAGCTGCTCCTGTAGAAGTTGGTATAATGTTAGCTAAAACAGAACGTCCTCTTCTCCAGTTTTTATTTGGGCTATCTACAGCATCTTGTCCAGAAGTTGCAGCGTGTATGGTTGTCATTAAACCTTCAACAACACCAAAATTATCATTAATTACTTTTGTAATTGGCGCTAAACAGTTAGTTGTACAAGAAGCGTTAGAAATAATAGTTTCTTCAGCTGTCATTGAATCTTGATTAACTCCCATTACATACATTGGTGCATCTGGTGAAGGTGCAGAAATTACAACTTTCTTAGCGCCTCCTTTAATGTGTAAACCTGCTTTTTCCTTTGACAAGAAAAAACCTGTAGATTCAATTACATAATCTGCACCTACAGCATCCCATTTTAAATTTTCTGGGTTTCTTTCTGCTGTAATTCTAATTGTTTGTCCGTCAACAATTAATTGACCATCTTTAACCTCTACTTCTCCATCAAAACGACCATGAACAGAATCATATTTTAATAAGTAAGCTAAATAATCTACATCTAACAAATCGTTAATTGCAACTACTTGTACATCAACTCTTTTAACTGCAGATCTAAATGCTAATCTACCTATTCTTCCAAAACCGTTTATTCCAATTTTAATCATTACTTTATATATTTATTTATGTTGTCATAATATCTGAAACTCTTAAAAGTTCCATATTTATGGTGTGACCACCTTTAATGGCTTCACTTATTTCTGTTGATATAACTTCGTTATTTTTTAAACCTACCATTAAATTGGTTTGCCCATCTAATAATAACTCTACTGCTTTTACTCCTAATCTACTTGCTAAAACTCTATCGAAACAAGAAGGTGCACCACCTCTTTGCATGTGTCCTAAAACAGAAACTCTTGCCTCATATTCTGGCAAGTTCTCTTCTACATATTTTGCTAAATCGTAAACATTTCTTCCAGATTTATCTCCTTCAGCAACAACTACAATACTAGAAGATTTACCTGCTCTTCTACTTTTCTTAAGAGACTCCAACATTCTATCTAACCCTAAATCTTCTTCAGGAATTAAAATTTCTTCTGCTCCTGCACCAACACCTGCATTTAATGCAATAAAACCTGCATCTCTTCCCATTACTTCAACAAAAAACAATCTATTGTGTGATGAGGCAGTATCTCTAATTTTATCTATAGCTTCAACTGCTGTATTTAAAGCAGTATCATAACCTAAAGTATGAGTTGTTCCAAAAATATCATTGTCAATAGTTCCTGGAATTCCTATTATTGGAAATTTGTATTCTTCATTAAATACAACAGCTCCAGTAAAAGATCCATCTCCACCAATTACAACCATTGCATCTATTTTATGCTCTTTTAAATGCTCGTATGCTTTAGCTCTACCTTCTTTGGTTCTAAATTCTTTTGATCTAGCTGATTTTAAAATTGTACCTCCTTTGTTAATAATATTATTAACACTCCTTGCAGTTAAATCAATAAAATCACCATCAATTAAACCTTCATAACCTCTATAAATACCAACACAGCTGGTTCTATAATAGGCACAAGTTCTAACAACAGACCTTATTGCTGCGTTCATTCCTGGTGAATCTCCACCAGATGTCATTACTGCTATTTTTTTAATTTTTCCCATAAAATTGCTTTGTAAAATTAGGTATTATATATGATTTTGAACAAAAAAACTGCGAAATCGTTTTCGATTTCAACTATAAATTAAATGAATTTAAATTAAATATTTACAAAATCGTTTTCTAATTTAACTTAGATTTAAAGAAATAATTACCTACTTTTAACTCCCTAAATTAATATCATGAATTTAACAACTCTAGATTATTGTATAATCGGTGGATTTTTTCTTTTCTCTTTAATAATTGGGCTTTGGGTCTCTAAAACAGCTGGTAAAAATACTTCTGAATACTTTTTATCTGGAAGAAATATGCCTTGGTGGTTATTAGGAGTTTCAATGGTTGCAACAACTTTTGCTGCTGACACTCCTGGATTAGTTACAGAGTTGGTTAGAAAAAATGGAGTTTCAGGTAACTGGGTTTGGTGGGCAATGTTATTAACAGGAATGTTAACTGTCTTTTTTTATGCTAAATTATGGCGAAAATCAGGTATTACAACAGATTTAGAGTTTTATGAAATTAGGTACTCAGGCAAAGTTGCTAGTTTTTTAAGAGGATTTAGAGCAATATATTTAGGTGTTATTTTTAATATTATTACAATGGCTGGAGTTTGTTTAGCTGGTGCTAAAATTGCCAATATATTATTAGGTATTTCACAAGGAGAAATGCTATTATACTCATCTATAATTGTCGTTATTTATTCATCTTTAGGTGGTTTAAAAGGTGTTTTAATTACTGACTTTGTTCAATTTATAATTGCAATGGTTGGTTCTGTTTGGGCAACAATTTACATTGTAAACTTACCCGAAATAGGAGGGTTAACACAATTACTAACTCACGAAAATGTTAGTGGACAATTAGCAATGCTGCCCGATTTCTCTGACAAAGAAGCTTTAATTACGTTGTTTATTATTCCGTTTGCTGTACAATGGTGGAGCACTTGGTATCCTGGTGCAGAACCTGGAGGCGGTGGTTATATTGCTCAAAGAATGTTAGCTGCCAAAGATGAAAAAAACGCAACTTGGGCTACTTTATTTTTCAATTTCGCACATTATGCTTTACGCCCTTGGCCTTGGATTATTGTTGGTTTGGCTTCGTTAGTTGTATTCCCTAATATAGAAAGCATAAATACTACTTTCCCTAACTTATCTGCAGAAATGCAAGGACATGATGTTGCTTATGCAGCAATGATGACCTATTTACCTACTGGCTTATTAGGAATTGTTTTAACATCATTAATAGCTGCTTTTATGAGCACAATTTCTACACAACTTAATTGGGGAAGTTCTTATATCGTTAATGATTTTTACGGAAGATTTATCAACCAAAAAGCAACCGAAAATCAGAAAGTTATTGTTGGTAAAACGACTACAGTTCTACTAATGGTTTGTGCTGCTTTATTTTCTTTTTACTTACAATCTGCAAAAGATGTATTTGATTTATTATTACAAATTGGTGCTGGAACTGGTTTACTATTTATTTTGCGTTGGTTTTGGAGTAGAATAAACCCTTATAGTGAAATTGCTGCCATGTTAATCTCATTTTTAATTGCACTTTTCTTTTTTATTAACGGAAAAATAGAAACTCCATTGGTAGAAATTGTTGGGTATTGGAAACTTATTATTGGTGTAGTAATTACAACCATTGGTTGGATTTTAGTAACACTTTTAACAAAACCTACTAAAAAAGAAACTATAGAAAATTTTGAAGCTTTAATTTTTGAAGGAGAAGATAAATTCAAAAATATTGGAATTAAAATCTTAGGCTTTATTGTTGGTACAATTGGAGTTTATAGCTTTTTATTTGCTACTGGAAATTGGATTTATGGAAAAACACAACTCGCCTTAGGTCTAAGTTTATTAACCCTAATTTGCATGGGAATACTTATTAAAATTTGGAGAAAAATTGAATAAACTTTTTTACTCTTTTATTTAAAGTTAATCAACTTTTTACGAGGTGTTAAAATAGAATCTTTTTTAACTACTTTTTTAACGGTATCTTTTTTCTTTAATCCTATTTTTTGAAGTAATTCAGACAGCGTATTAAAATTAACTTGGTAAGATAAACCAATACCTTGTGTATAACCTTCTTCTTCTAATGCGGAATATTGAATTTCATTTTGTCTATTAAAGGCTTTACCTCTAAAATTTCCTTCTTCATTCAGTAAAACTTCTACATTAACATCTCCCGCAACACTTGTCTGCGTATTTGCACCAACAGGAATACCCACTTTTCCGTTTACAATAACTCTATCACTTAATCTTGTTGAAACTGATACATCTACTTGATCATCAATATTAATATCATTTAAATTACTTCTATCTCCTTGCGTATAACCTAAACCTACTTGAAACTTACCATCTTTACTATTTAACACACTAGACAAAAGACTTCCAATTACTTCAGAAGCTGTACCAGTTAGACCATTTGCAGCACTATTTCCTATATTTTCTTCATTATAAAATGTACCGAAAGCCAATAGAAAAGTAAAGTGTTTTAACTTTGTATCTACATCGTTTTCATTCAATTTAAACTCTAATTCAGATGCTATTGTTGAGTTTGCACTAGGTATTTTAATATCAAACTCTTGTTGAGAACTAAATAATCCTCCTGTAATTTTTGTGTATAAATCAATATCAATTTTACGGTTAGAATATACATTATCTAACAGATTTGCAGGATTGGCTTTTGTTCTAAAAACAGCCGTTAAATCTAATTCTGCTTCATACGGATTACCGTTCCAAGAAATTGTACCTCCTTTTTGAACCACAAATGGTTTGTTTATAATTCCACCATATTTAAAATTATAGACTCCGTTATCAATTTCAAAATCTCCAAACATGTTAAATTTACCACGCGTGTTAATTCTAATATCTAAATTACCTGTTCCACTTCCTTTTAAATCACTTCCTGAAGCTTTATCAATTACAACTTGTGCAACAGCATCTTTTGTTACATCTAAATTGATATTTAAGTTTAAACCTTTAATATCATCAATACTTAACTCTTCAGTATTATTTTTTTCTTCAGATTTAAAGTGAATCAATTTATAATTATCAATTGTTTTAATGTCACTCAACGGAATTACAAAGACAGTTCCTGGGTTTGTTTTTCCATTAACATCAATAGTTAAATTACTTGTTAAACCTCTAATTTTAGCATCACCATCTAAAAAACCTGTTCCGTAATATTGAACCTCTTCTTTTTCTTGAGTATCTAAAATCAATAAATTATTGGTATCTATATCTAAGTTTAAAAACCATTGTTTAAAGTTTTGATGGGTTATACTTCCGTTTAATGTACCCTGAGTTTTGTGCTTAGTATCTTCTAAAAGAATACTTGACAAAACAAAAGATTGGTCTTTTAAACGTACACTTGTATTTCCTTTTAAATCAAAATCTACATTTAAATATGGAAATGCTAAACCTGCATCTTTAAAATTTAAAACACCTTCAAAATCAGGGTTTCCTAAAAATCCTTTTGCGGTAAAATCTCCAGAAACACTTCCTCTTAATTTAGACAAAACCTCTTCTCCTAAAGGACTAAATGCTGCTATTTGATATTCTTTTAAGAAAACATTTAAATCTAATTCTGGGCGTTTATTAGAAAAATCTATTTTTCCTGTAGCTGCTATACTCTTAGAGTTTTCGTTTTCTAAGGATAAATTAACAGCATATTTTTCTAATGAATTTTCTCCTTCAACCTGTAAAGCTAAATCTCCTTGTTCAAAATCATTAATACTAAAATTATTGATTGCTAAACTTCCTTTTGGACTATAAACACCGTTTTTTTGTGTAAAATCTAAAACCCCACTTAATTCTCCTTTTAAGGCTAAACTGTCTATTGGAGGTAAAAAACTAGCTAAATTAACTTTTGTAAAACTGGCTTGTAAATCTTTATAATTATCCCCCTTTAAAGCACCTTCAAAGTTGATTTTTTGTTCATCAGAAATTAGTAAAAAGGGACTGAAAGTAAATTCATTATTCTTTATATCAAAAGTTACTTTATTACTTTTATTGTCTTGCGGATTTATAACCCAATCGAACTCTCTATAATTAAAGGTAGATTTTTGAATACCAACTACCGATTTTCTATTTTGATTGATTGTATAGAAAAAATCGAGATTAAATTGCTCTGAATTTTCTTTTCCTCCTTTAAAAATCGATTTAAAATATAATGTATCGTTTACTGTTCTGTTTAATAAATTTAATTTATTAACGTTGTAGTATTTGGTATTAATATTATCTGCTGTAAAATGCGTGTTATATAACGGATTTTTATTATCCATTCTTAACAACACTTTATCTACCACAACATCGTAAGCATCAATTTTAGGGGAAGAAAAAGTTAATCTTAATGAGTTTTGGTCTGATTTAATTTTACCTTTTATATGTGTGTTTTTTGCCACAGAAACTTGTGGTAAAAATATATCTACAATCTGATTGTAAATCTTAAAATCGAAATCTATAAATTGATTTGGTTTTACAGGATATGGATTATAATTTGTATAAACACTACCCAAAGCATTTTGAGCCATTGGTAATAATTGATCAAATGTAAATTTCCCTGTTAACTCACCTTCAACAATATCTTTAGAGTCTATTTTTATGGACTTTATACTATCTTTTATAGACGATTCTAAATTAAATTCTTTAAACGGATACGCTTTTTTCTGATTGGTATAAACCATATCTTTAAAAGTAGCTTTACCAATAATATCGTCCAAGGTATTTCCATCTACATCAATGGAAATTTCTCCTTTTATTACGGAAATACTATCTCTTGTAAAAAGGTTTGTTTTTTGTAAATCTAAATTATCTATAGCAGCTTTAAAATCGAACTCATAAACTTCTTTAGAAAGGTCTGCTAAACCTTCAAATTTCATTTTTAAGTTTTTATCATTAGTATTTAAAATACCATCAAACTTTTTGTTTTGAAACTGACCATTTACATCTAAATCTTTATAAGTATAGTTGTTAAATTCTAATTCAGAAACAGTACCTATTATAGTTGTGTTAATATTTTCAATAGTAAAACCTTCTCCTTGCACATCTGCTTTTAAAGATATTTTTCCTAAAATTGAATCATTAGCAAAAATACCAACATCAAAATTTCTAAACTCTACTTCTCCACTATAAGCAGCATTATCAATATTATCGATATTACTTAGTTGTAAGTCTGAATTTAATGTTCCTATTTCTGAATCTACATTTAAAGTAGCATTCATTTGGTCTGGTGTAACTCTTACCAATCCAGATAAAGTAAAGGTTCCTAATTTTTCAAAATCTGAAGGCAATGTTTTACCCAATACATTTGGCAATAAGTTTTTTAACTTCTGATAATTTGCAGTAACGTTATCTAAATCTCCATCAAAAATAAAACCTCGTTGCGTATTTAATGCATTTACAAATGCCATATCCCCAATAATTTTTAGACCACTATTAGAATATAAGTTAACCTTATTTGCACTAAAGTTATTTATGGTTCCATTTATTTTACCTGTAAAAAATAGTGTTTCATTTCCTCTAATTTCTCCATAAAATTTATGCAAATCTCTTGCGGATAATTTACTTTTATCAAAATCAGCTTTAATTTTTACTTTGTCTGTAAAATATCTAAAATCTTTTCTATCGTAATTAAATTCAATTTCAGCTTTTAAATGAGAATCATTATCTGTTTGCAAAGTGGTATTTACAAACTTCATTTGTTTTGGTGTATATAAAAAATCTGTAGTAAGATTTGTAACCTTAACACCTCTATTTTCAACTAGATACAAGCCTCTAATTTTTGTTGAAATGTTTGGCCCTTCTAAGAAAAAATCTTGCAAATTACCTCCAGCGTTTGTAGCCGAAAACTGTACAGGCTCTTTCTTGTTTTCATCAATTAATTTATACGTAAGATTGTCTACATAAATATTATCTGTTCGTAAAATAAATGGTGTAGAAGTACTGTCTCTAGGCTCATTATCTTCAAACTTATTCAAAAAGACAGTCATACTATCATCAATTTCATCTTTATACGTTTTCATATAAAAGTGAACGCCACTTAAAGAAACATCAGCTAAATTTACATTATTATCTAAAATACGTTTAGCATTTAATATTGAAGTACTTAATTTATCTACAAAGATTAAGGTGTCTTTATGATGATCTCTAATTTCTACATTTTTTAACTGAACACTTCCAAGGAAAGATAAATCGAGCTTTTTTACAACGATATTTGTACCAAAATCTTCGTTAATAGTATCTGTAGCAATTTTTGCCAACCTTGTTTGTACCGCAGGAATAGACAAAACAAGCATTAACAGCAACCAGAAGAGTAAAAGATACCCTAACCATTTAATGATTTTTTTACCAGCTTTTTTAATGATACAATTTTTTAAAGATTTTCTACAAAAGTAATGAGGAAACAGCAAAAATGTTGCCAATATTTACAAAGAAAAGTCAATTTTAACGAATATCTAACGTATTATGAATATTTTTGCGCAACAATCTAAAAAAATTGGATACAAAAAATATTTACATACTTGGTATAGAAAGCTCTTGTGATGATACAAGTGCTTCGGTTATTTGCAATGGAAAGGTATTAAGCAATGTAGTTGCTAACCAAGAAATACACGCTAAATATGGCGGAGTTGTGCCGGAATTAGCTTCACGTGCGCACCAACAAAACATTGTTCCTGTTGTGCAACAAGCTATTGAACAAGCACAAATTGATAAAAAAGATTTAACAGCAATAGCTTTTACGCGTGGTCCTGGATTAATGGGATCTTTATTGGTAGGAACTTCTTTTGCAAAGTCTTTAGCGTTGGGTTTAAACATTCCTTTATTGGATGTTAACCATATGCAAGCACATATTTTAGCACATTTTATTGAAGAAGAAAACAGTAAAATTCCTCCGTTTCCATTTATTTGTTTAACAATAAGTGGCGGACATACACAGGTTGTTAAAATCACCAATCATTTTGAAATGGAAATTTTAGGTGAAACTATAGACGATGCTGTTGGAGAAGCTTTTGATAAATCTGCAAAAATTTTAGGATTGCCTTATCCAGGAGGTCCATTAATTGACAAATATGCACAATTAGGAAACCCAAAAGCGTTTCAGTTTACCAAACCAAAAGTGGGCGATTTAGATTTTAGTTTCAGTGGATTAAAAACTGGAATTCTTTATTTTATTCAGAAAAAAGTAAAGGAAAACCCAGATTTTATTAGCCAAAACCTTAACGATATTTGTGCTTCTATTCAACATACAATTGTTGAAATATTAATGGATAAACTTAAAAATGCTGTTAAACAAACAGACATTAAACATATTGCAATTGCAGGTGGAGTTTCTGCAAATTCAGAAATTAGAAAACGTTTAGAATTAGCGCAAAAATATTGGGGTTGGACAACCTATATTCCAAAATTTGAATACACAACCGACAACGCTGCAATGATTGCTATTACTGGTTATTTAAAATATTTAAACAATAATTATTCTGATATTTCTGTAACAGCACAAGCACGTTTAAAAGTTACTGAATAATTTTATTTTTATACAATTTGAAAAAAAGAATCTCCTTTAACATATCGTATTTCTTACTATGGATGTTTTACTTTATCATAGCAAGAACCTGTTTTTTAGTATTCTATTTTGAAAAAACTTCGGAAGCAGGAATTATTGATGCTTTAAAAGCTTCTTTTTATGGATTACGTTTAGATGCTTCTTTTACAGCGTATGTTAGTTTAGTACCATTTCTACTAATATTATTTTCACCTTTTATACCCAACAAACTCACTTCAACCTTATTAAAAACAATAACTTTTCCATTAATATTTATCGTTTCATTATTAATGATAATTGATATTGGTTTATATCAATCTTGGGGAGTAAGAATAGATGCTACGTTATTAAATTATATTGAAACACCAGAATTAATGTGGGCTTCTACCTCAACAAGTCAAATAGTATTTGGTGGTTTGTTTTGGTTAATTTTATCACTCTTTTTCTGTTATGTATTCAATAAATTAATCCACAAAAAAGTTTTAAATTTTGATAAAGGAACAATTGTACAAGCTGTTATTTTATTAGTAATTACCGCAGTATTAATACTTCCAATTCGTGGTGGAACGCAAGACATTCCTATAAATCAAAGTAATGTTTATTTTTCGGATAATATGTTTGCTAATCATGCTGCTGTAAATTCTATTTGGAACTTTTCGTATTCATTTTCAAAAAAAACTAAAGGCAAAAACCCCTATAAAACATTAGATAAAGAGCTTGCTACAACTATTATTAATAAAAGAAGAAATGCCCTTTTAGAGCCTTCTTTCAATGATAAAATATTAAAAACTGACTCGCCAAACGTCATTTTAATTATTTGGGAAAGCTTAACTGGAAAATTTGTTGAAAGTATTGGTGGAGAACCAGATGTTACTTCAAACTTAAACAAACTTTCTACAGAAGGAATCTTATTTTCTAACTTTTACGGTAACGGAGACAGAACAGACAAAGGAATTATTGCAATTTTAAGCGGTTATTATCCGCAGACAAATAGAAGTATTATAAAAATTCCAAGCAAAGCTAGAAAACTACCAATGCTTACTTCTAAGATGATGAAATTAGGTTACGAAACTAGTTTTTATTACGGTGGCGATTTAAATTTTGGGAACATGAATACTTATTTTAGAAATAGTGGTGTTACTAATTTTGTTGATGGAAGTCATTTTGACAAAAAAGATTGGAGTTCTAAATGGGGAGCTTACGATCATGTTTTTTTAGATACTCTAGCTAAAGATTTATCAAAAGTACAAGAAAAACCATTTTTTAAACTTGCGTTAACGCTTACAAGTCATGAGCCTTTTGAATTTCCTGGGGAATTTAAATTTGGTAAAGATACTAAGGAAAACATGTTTAGAAGTTCACATGCCTATACTGACGAAGCAATTGGAAAATTTATAGACTTTGCAAAAAAACAACCTTGGTGGAACAACACTTTAGTAGTTATTATGTCAGACCACGGACATTGGATGCCAAAGCACGAAGGTTATTATAATTCTCCAAAGAAATTTAAAATTCCGATGTTGTGGCTTGGTGGCGCTTTGCAGAAAAAAGACACCGTAATTTCTACAATTTCTGCGCAAACCGATTTTGCTTATTCATTATTAAAAACAATGAATAAACCCGAAGAAGCCAAAGATTTTATTTGGGGAAAAAATATTTTTAATAATGCTGATGAACAATACGCGCATTATATCTTTAATAACGGTTTTGGAACAATTGATAAAAATGGTGTTTTTGTTTATGACTTTACAAGTAAAAAAGACATAATTAGCAATGGTTCTTCCGCTAAAAAATTAGATTCTTTAGGGAAAGCAATTTCTCAAAAAGCGTATCAAGATTTTATGGATAAATAAAAACAAACCCATAAATTGACTAAAAAAGCTTCATTTATGGGTTTGTCAGAATCGGGGAATTATACTTCCCTATAACGTTTTAATAGAGCAACCTATTGCCTTAGTATTGGTGTTTTTTATTTCTCCTCCTATTAAAAGTGCATTTACAGCATCTTCAACATAACGTTCAGACACACTTTCTTGATCACGAGCATTATTGTCAATTGTACCAATGTAAGCTACTTTTAAGCCTTCTGAATCTTTATTCAACAAATACACATGTGGTGTTTTAGTAGCTCCATATTTAGGATATACTTTTTGTCCTTCATCAAATAAATATGGAAAAGTAAAACCTTTAATTTCTGCTCTTTGTTGCATGCTTTCAAAATCATCACCTAAAGAAGCAGCAGGGTCATTTGGGTTTATAGCAATTACAGGATATCCTTTACTTTTAAATTTATTATCTAATCCAATAATTCTGTTTTCATACATTTTAGAATACGGACATTGATTACAGGTAAATATTACAATAAAACCTTTGGCATCTTTATAATCTGCCATAGAAACCATTTTATTATCTATATTTTTAAGTGAAAAATCATCTGCATAATCACCAACTTGATAACCTTTAGATGATGAATTATTTATAGTAAAAGCTGTAATAACTGATATTATTAGTAATACTGATAAAATTTTTAGTGTTTTCATATTATTAATTTAAGAAGGTTTGTACTTCGTTTTGTAAAGTATTATAGTCGAAAGATTGCTCGTAAAAGGTACGTTTATTTTTAGAATAAATTAAGGTAGCAGGTAAAGCACCAGACCAATCTTTGTCTATTTCAGAAATCCAACGTTGCTCGTCATTATCATCTAACAGTACAACTTTAGATTGTATTTTATTCTTTTCAATAAAAGGAATTAAGCGTTTATCTACTTGCTTAGGAAAGTCTAAACTTACTAATAAAACTTCTACGTTTTTAGTTGCATATTCTGATTTTATTTTCTCAAATGCAGGTAACTCTTTAACACAAGGTGCACACCAAGTTGCCCAAAAATTTACCACATAAACTTTATCATCATTTATATGTAAAAGTGGCTTTAAAGCATCGTAATTATAACTTTCTATTTTTAAGGCTGAAGCTATTTCGGGCTTATTTTCTTCAGTTTTTGCTGTAGCTTTTTGCTCCGTTTTACATCCTAAAAACAAAAGACATGCAATTAAAAAGTATACAAATTGCTTCATAAAAGTAAAATTACAAATAAAATAAATTGGTAAAAAAGAATTAACTAAACATTATCAAATGTTTAATTTTAAGCACTTTAACAGAAAATTTCATTTAAAATCTTAGCTAAACGTATTCCACCTTTTTGCAACTGATCTCTAACAGTACCAAAATGATCGTATGAATACCTGTAACGTAAGTTCTCTCCTACTTTAGCAGAACTATATACCTTTTTTGTTAATTCGTGTACTTCATCTACCCATTCTACCAAAGTTCCTGCTTCAATGGCTTTAATTTGTTTTTTAGTTAAGTCTTTAGCATTATCTGCTAATTCTAAATAACTCATGTTCCATTCTTCAATCATTTTTGTATCCCAAACTGAATGTAAATTTGTTCCAGTACCAAACCACTGAACCTGAACAGTATTTCCTCCTTTATCTTCTCTTTGTCCAATATGCAAAGGCTGATGTAAATCTCCCACAAAATGAACTAACATTTTTAAATGGAAAGATTTATCTTCATCTGTACTATTTTTATCTTTTAAAATTTTGATACATTCATTAATCCCAGTAACTAAATCTCCTTTAGGATTTTTTGCTGTAGTGGCATACGTTTCATGCAAATCCATATTAATATAGTGCCAAGAATAATACTTACTATATGCTCTATCTGACTTTATTTCATCTGCAAAAGTTGAAACAAAAGCCAAACTTTGTCCATTTAATAGTTTGTCAATTTTCTTTTTAACTCTCTTTTTTAGGTGATTCTCAGCAATTTTAGCTGTTGCTCTATGACCGTTTTGTCCCCAGAAAAAAGTTTCTTCTGATGTTGATTTACCTAAGAAAAAGAAAGGTATTAATAAAAATAATTTGAATTTCATAATAAAAGAAGGATTTGTATTATTCGGCTAAAATATAAAATAATTTCATCAAAAATTTGGAAAATTCAAAAATTATATTATATCTTTACGATATCATTTTAATATCACTTTAAATTTTACACATATGGAATCAGAGAAAATTATTAAACCCGCAAACGGTTATTTAATGTTAGCAGTAACATTCGCATTATTTTTTGGTAGTATTTTTATAACTTTCAATCAAAAGCAACCTGTATTTTTACTTATAACATTAGTAGCTTTTATTGGATTTTTTGGATTTATTCTTGTTAATCCAAATACTTCTAAAGTTATTTTACTTTTTGGAAAATATGTTGGAACTATAAAACAAAACGGTTTGTATTGGGCTAATCCACTGTATAAAAAGAAAACTGTTTCTTTAAGAGCAAGTAATTTTGATAGTGAACGTTTAAAAGTAAACGACAAATTAGGTAATCCGGTTATGATTTCTACCATTTTGGTTTGGCGTGTTACAGATACCTATAAAGCTGCTTTTGACGTAGATAATTACGAAAACTTTGTGCGTGTACAAACTGATGCTGCAGTAAGAAAACTAGCAAGTATGTATCCGTATGATAATTTTGCAGATGAAGGTCATGATGAAGATATTACGCTTAGATCTAGTGTAAATGAGGTTTCAGAAGCTTTAGAAAAGGAATTAGAAGAACGCCTTTCCATTGCTGGTATCGAGGTTTTAGAAGCTAGAATAGGTTATTTAGCGTATGCACAGGAAATAGCTTCTGCAATGTTAAAAAGACAACAAGCAACTGCAATTATTGCTGCACGTCATAAAATTGTACAAGGTGCTGTAGATATGGTAGAAATGGCATTAGAAGAATTAAACAAAAAACAAATTGTTGAGTTAGATGAAGAACGAAAAGCTGCTATGGTTAGTAATTTACTAATTATTTTATGTGGAGATAAAGAAGCTTCACCTGTTTTAAATACGGGAACGTTGAATCATTAAAAAAACAATAAGCAAAATTAATTCAATTATGAAAGAATATAAAGTAGTAACCTTAAAATTAGGTCTAAGAAATAGAATTGAAAAATTTGAAGATTTATTAAACCAGTATGCAAGAGAAGGTTGGATTTTAAAAGAAATGCCGCAAAACTGGAATGCTATTGTTTTAGAAAGAAACAAAAATCGTTAAAATGAAGGTTTTTAAAGAAGTACAACGTTTTATTCAAACTTGGCTAATTGTATTATTAGCGGTAAGTGTTATTGTACCAATGGCAATTATTGTAAATACATATTTTGAAGACAATTCAAATATGACGACCAATGAATTTGTGCTTACAATAGCAGGAATACTACTTTCAGTATCCTTTATTTTCTTCTTTAAACTAACAACCAGAATTGATGAAAACGGAATTCATTATCAGTTTTTTCCGTTTCATTTTTCAATGAGAAATATTCCTTGGAAAGAAATTGAAAAAGCACATGTTAGAACTTATGATCCAATTACAGAATACGGTGGTTGGGGATTAAAAGGCGGTGCTTTTTGGAATAAAAAAAACGGAAAAGCAATTAACATTTCTGGTGATATTGGCATTCAACTCGAATTAAAAAACGGTAAAAAATTATTAATCGGTACACAAAAAGAGAACGAAGCAAATCAAGTTTTAAAAACCTATCAAGACAAAATATAAAATTATGACACGATTTATAACATACCTAATAATAGTTTTAATAAGTTATGTAACTTCATTTGCACAAGTAAAAAGTGAAGATATTCTCATAAAAAATGAAGGTGTAGAATTACCCGGAACCTTATCTTTTTCTGGAGAAAACACACCATTATTAATCTGGATTCATGGTTCTGGCGGCGTAGATAGAAACGGAAATGCACCACAATACATCAAACAATTTAGAGACAGTATTAACGCTAATAACATTTCTTTTTTTAGTTACGATAAAAGAACGGCCAACAAAAACAACATTGTTTTCTTAAAACAAGGCGTCTTATTTAACGACTTTGTTTTAGACGCAAAAACAGTTGTTAATCACTTTAAAAATGATAAAAGATTCTCAGAAATTATTTTAGTTGGTCACAGTCAAGGTTCACTAATCGCCATGTTAGCTTCAGAAAACACAAACAAATATATTTCGTTAGCTGGTGCTGGAGAAACTATTGATAAAACATTAGTAAGACAATTATCTGCTCAAAATCCACTTTTAGGGCAATCAGTAAAAAGTCATTTAAAAGAATTAATGGAAACTGGCACAATTAAAGAAGTAAACCCAATGTTAGCCGCTATGTTTTCCGAACCTAATTTACCTTTCTTAAAATCTTGGGTTAGCATAAATCCAACAGAAGAAATTAAAAAACTAACACTACCAATGTTAATTTTAAACGGAACAAAAGATTTACAAGTTCCTGTAAAAGATGCCGAAAACTTGCACAATGCTAATCCAAATTCTAAATTAGTATTAATTGAAAACATGAATCACGTTTTAAAAGACATTCAAAAAGACGATGACAATTTAAAATCGTATTATTCGGCAGATTTCCCATTATCAACAACACTAATAAAAACCGTTGTAACCTTTGTAAAAAAATAAAATGGCAAAGAAGAAAGCTTTCGCGTTGCGAGTAAATGAAGATATGATAAAAGCCATTGAAAAATGGGCTGCAGACGAGTTTCGTTCCACAAACGGACAAATAGAATGGATGTTAATGCAAGCACTTAAAGACGCAAAAAGAGCACCTAAAAAGAAGGAAGAATAATTTTTTTGGGCCTTACTTTATCCTGAAGGCATTCAGGACCAAGTCGCGCTTTCACTACTCGCTTTTTTATCGTGCCTCAAAAAAGAGCTCAAACAAACCGTTCAATCGCTAACGCAGGCGTATTTACAAGCAAAACTTCTACTTCAATAAAGTTTTATTCAATATTCATCGATATAGAACTTGCAAGCGAGCGTCAAATATTTGAAGAATCCATGAAAATAAATGCTGTTTGAGCGTAGCGAGTTCATTTATTTTAAGGTTCAAAAATTAATTTGACCGCAGAAAGTTCAAATCTAAATTTTTGTTTCTTTTCATCAATGGGAAAGAAAATATTAGAAAAAAAATAAATCTGTTTTTCTGTTAAAAAAACGTTCAATTAATATTGAGCATTTTCAATTTTGTATATTGTTCCTCTTTAAAAACAACAAACCAACTATATATGAAAAAATTACTCACAATTCTATTTTTAAGTAGCGCTTCGCTACTATTTTCGCAAGAGTTTTCAATGGATTTAGTAAAAAACATGAAGCCAAGAAACATTGGTCCTGGCGGAATGTCGGGTCGTGTTACTTCAATTGATGTTGTAGAAACAAACCCAGAAATAATGTACGTTGGTACAGCTTCTGGAGGAATTTGGAAATCTACTTCTGGCGGTATAAAATGGGAACCAATTTTCGAAAAAGAATTAACAGCTTCAATTGGTGCAGTTGCAATTCAGCAATCTAATCCAAGTGTAATTTGGGCAGGAACTGGAGAAGGAAATCCAAGAAATAGTTTAAATGGCGGTTTCGGAATATACAAATCATTAGATGCAGGAAAAACTTGGAAATCTATGGGATTAGAAAAAACACGTCATATTCATCGTGTAATCATTCATCCTACAAATCCTGACATTGTATATGTTGGAGCAATTGGTTCTCCTTGGGGAGAACACCAAGAAAGAGGTGTTTATAAAACTACCAATGGCGGAAAAACGTGGAAACAAATTTTATTCAACAATATAAAAACAGGCGCTGCGGATTTAATTATGGATCCATCAAATCCTAATAAATTAATAGTTGCCATGTGGGAACACAAACGTGATCCTTGGTTTTTTAATTCTGGAGGAAAAGGAAGTGGTCTTTACATTACACATGATGGCGGAGATAACTGGAAAAAAGTTACGGAAAAAGAAGGTTTCCCAAAAGGAGAACTAGGAAGGATTGGTGTTGCAATTGCACCTAATAATCCTGATGTAATTTATGCTTTAGTGGAAGCAAAAAAGAATGCGTTGTACAAAAGTGAAGATGGCGGATTCAAATGGAAGAAAATAAACGATAAACCTGGTATTGGAAATCGCCCTTTTTATTATTCAGAAATTTATGTAGATCCAACAAATGAAAATAGATTATATACTGTTTTCACGTATGTAAATGTTTCTCAAGATGGCGGAAAATCGTTCAAACAATTAATGCCTGCTTATGGTGTAGATAATGGAATTCATCCAGATCATCATGCTTGGTGGATTCATCCAACAAACGGAAAATTTATGATTGATGGAAATGATGGCGGTTTAAACATTACCAAAGATGGTGGTAAAACATGGCGTTTTATTGGCAATATTCCTGTTGCGCAATTTTACCATATAAATGTTGATAATGAGTTTCCATATAATGTCTACGGAGGAATGCAAGACAATGGTTCTTGGCGTGGTCCAGCGTATGTTTGGAAAGCACAAGGAATTAGAAATTCTTATTGGCAAGAAATTAGTTTTGGTGATGGTTTTGATGTAGTTCCAGACAAAGATAATTCTCGTTACGGATGGACAATGAGCCAACAAGGTTCTGTTTCTCGTTACGATTGGCAAACGGGTAATAATTACGGTGTAAAACCAACGCATAAAGATGCGAATGTAAAATTACGTTTCAATTGGAATTCAGCCATAAATATTGATCCTTTTGATAATTCAACGCTCTACTTCGGAAGTCAGTTTGTACATAAATCTACTGATAAAGGATTAACGTGGAACGTTATTTCACCAGATTTATCTACCAATAATCCAGAGAAATTAAAACAAGCAGAAAGTGGTGGTTTAACAATGGATGCAACGGGTGCAGAAAATCATTGTACAATTTTAGTTATTGAACCAACTCCTTTAGAAAAGGATGTACTTTGGGCAGCAACAGATGACGGGCAAGTTCACATTACAAAAAATGGTGGTGCAACTTGGACAAACGTTGCTAAGAATTTAAGAGGTTTACCAGAAAACTCTTGGATTACACAAATAAAAGCATCCAACAAAAATAAAGGTGAAGCGCTTTTAGTTGCCAATGATTACAGACGTTTTAATTACGAACCGTATGCGTATAGAACCAAAAATTACGGACAAACTTGGGAACGTATTGTTGATAACAATTATGTAGAAGGTTTTACGCAATGTATTATTGAAGATCCAGAAAATGCTAACTTATTATTCTTAGGAACGGATGACGGATTGTATATTTCCATAAATGCAGGAAAAAAATGGACAAAATGGACAAACGGATTCCCAACAGTTCCTGTAAAAGATTTAGTAATTCATCCTCGTGAACACGATTTAGTAATTGGAACGTTTGGTAGAGCTGCATGGATTTTAGATGATATTAGGCCTTTACGAGAAATAGCAAAGAATAATGTTACGAATCAAAAACTAATATTATTTGCACCTCCAACTGCGTATCAAGCCGCTTCACAACAACCTACAGGAAGTAGATTTGGAGCAGATGCAATGTATCAAGGAGAAAACAGAAAGCGCGGAGCACAAATTTCTTATTACATTAATAAACCTAAAAAGAGTTTAGAGAAAAGACAAAAGACAAAAGACAAAAAAGAGGATTCAAAAAATGTTATCAAATTCGATTCTATAAAACTTGAAATCTTTGATGGTGCAAGACAAATTAGAACCCTAAAGTTTAAAACTCCAAAAGAAAATGGTCTTCATAAAACAACCTGGTATTTAAGAGAAAAAGGAGTTGCAAGAGCTTCAAGGAGAATTAGAAAACAAACCAGAGAACCTGGTGGAGTTACTGTAAAACCAGGTACTTATCGTTTAAAAATGACGTTTGGTGATGTTGTTTCTGAACAAAACATTAAAGTTGAGTTCGATCCAAGATTACAAATTTCTGAAGCGGCTATTAATCAAAAATATGATGCGAGTAAAGAATTGGAAACCTATCAAGAAAAAATTGCAAACGTTGTAAAACAATTGGTAGAAAGTAAAAACACTGCAACTTCTTTAAAATCAGAGTTTACAAAAGAAGACAAAGAGAAGTATAAAGCTGAGATAAAATCTTCAAAAAATATTATTAAAAAAATTGATAGTTTAATAGCGATGTATTTGGGCACAGTTGATAAACGCCAAGGGATTACTCGTAATCCAGAAGTTACAATTAACAATCGTTTTGGGCAAGCAAGCAGATATATTCGTTCTCGTTTTGGAGAACAAACTAATACAGAAACAGTGCTATTAAATCAATTTAAAGAGTCTTTTAAAGAAGGAATTGAAAAAACAAATACGTTCTTTACTGAGGATTGGTCTAAATATAAATTAGATGTTGAAAAAATTGACATTTCTCCTTTCAAAAAAGTACAAGAATTTTCTAAAAATTAATTATTTTTGAACCCAATTAAAATTAAAAATCTCCTGCATTTTTGTGGGAGATTTTAAATATAACAAATAGTCTATAGCAATGAAAAAAGTACTTTTTACCTTAATTATTTTATTTTCTTTAAACAACTTTGCACAAAACACTCCTGAAAAAGAATTAGGTGTTTGGTACATGTATAATGGCTCTCATCAAATTTCAAATAAATTTAGTTTAAAAACGATGGCGCATTTTCGTTTTTTTGAAATTGGAGATGATATGCAACAATTTATTGGGCGTTTAGGAGCTAATTATAAAATAAACAATAACATGAGCGCCACTTTAGGGTATTCATATTTAAACACAGACGGTACTTTTGGATTTGATGGAGGAAACATAAATGAACACAGAATCTATGAAGATTTCAACCTAAAACACAAAATTAACGCATTAGGTTTTGCACATCGTTTAAGAGCAGAACAACGTTTTTTCAATTCTGAAACTGGTCATTTTTTACGTTATCAAATTGCTTTAAATTACCCTTTAGATAACAAATGGTCTACTTATTTATATAATGAAACATTTTTAGATTTCAATGGTGAAGCTTTCAATCAGAATTGGTTAGGAGCAGGTTTAAAATACAAACTTTCTAAAGTAGTTAAACTACAAGCTGGTTATCAAAGAATAAGCGTTAATAATGGAGGCGATTTTAATAGAATTCAATTAGGCATTGCTATTAGTACAGATCACAGAAAAAAGGCTAAGATTTAATTTTATACTTTAGCAAAAACTAACATTCATACATGGAAGCACCTATTTTCACAAACGATGCAATCGTATTCGGAATTTTAATGATTTCACTCGGATTCGTATTTTATACAGAAAGTAAAACTGACGGATTTTGGCCTAAGTTTTACAAAATAGTTCCAGGCTTATTCATGGCGTACTTTATTCCTGCAATTTTTACAACCTTAGGTTTTATTTCCCCAGAATGGGAAACAACAAATGTTGCGGGAAAAATTGTAAAAGGAAAATCTCAGTTATACTATGTTGCAAGTAGGTTTTTATTACCTGCAGCCTTAGTTTTAATGACATTAAGTATCGATTTAAAAGCAATTTTTAACTTAGGAAATAAAGCCTTAATTATGTTTTTTACAGGAACTGTGGGAATTATAATTGGTGGTCCTTTAGCAATCTTATTAATTTCTATCTTCTCTCCAGAAACCGTTGGAGGAGCAGATTTTGATGCCGTTTGGCGTGGACTTTCTACACTAGCAGGAAGTTGGATTGGCGGTGGTGCAAACCAAACAGCCATGTTAGAAATTTATCAATACAACCCTCAAAAATACGGAGGAATGGTATTTGTTGATATTGTTGTTGCCAATGTTTGGATGGCAATTTTATTAATAGGAATTGGTAAAAAAGACAAGATAAACAAATGGCTAAAAGCTGATACTTCTGCTATAGAAGAATTAAAAGAAAAGGTATCAAAATTCACTTTAGGTGTTAAAAGAAACCCAACATTAACTGACTTTATGATTATGTTAGCAATAGCCTTTGGAACTGTAGGTTTTGGGCATTTTGCGTCTTCTTTTTTAAGTGATTTCTTTAGCGGTTTAGTAGCAAAAATTCAATCGGAAACATGGAGAAATATTTTCACTTTTTTAGGTTCAGGTTTCTTTTGGTTGATTAGTATTTCAACTATTATAGCAATCATATTATCGTTTACAAAAGCGAAGAATTACGAAGGTGCTGGAGCAAGTAAATTAGGTAGTATTTTTATTTACATTTTGGTAGCAACTATTGGTATGAAAATGGATTTAACCTTGATTTTTGACAATGTTGGTTTAATAGCAATTGGTGTAGTTTGGATGTCTATCCATGCTGGATTACTAATTTTAGTAGCAAAATTGATAAAAGCACCGTATTTCTTTTTGGCTGTTGGTAGTCAAGCAAACGTTGGTGGTGCAGCCTCTGCACCTATTGTTGCACAAGCATTTCATCCATCATTAGCAACTGTTGGTGTTTTATTAGCTGTGTTTGGATATGCAATTGGTACAGTTGGCGCAATTTTGTGTACAATTTTGATGGAAATAGCTTCAAAAGTATAATCTAAATCCGCATATTTGCAATCGAAAATTAAATATCAGATGAAAAAAATAGTAGCATTAGTAACTTTAGCAGTTTTAGTTTTTTCTTGTGCTGACAAGAAACAAGGAAATATGCTTGTTCAAGGTAAAATTAAAGGGTTAAAAAAAGGGACACTATATCTTCAAAAAATGAATGATACAGTATTAGTTTCTATCGATTCTGTAAAATTATTAGGAGATGACACATTTTTATTATCTGATAATGTCAAAGACCCTGTAATGTATTATTTAACCTTTGATGGAAATACGACTGAGAAACGCATTATGTTTTTTGGTGAAGAAGGAACAATAACAATAAATGATAAAATTGAAGAGTTTGGTTATGCTCCAGAAGTTACAGGTTCTAAAAACCAAGATGTTATAAAGGAGTTTAAAAAAATTGATTCTCGTTTTAAAAACCAACGTTTAGATTTTATAAAACAAGATTTTGAAGCAAGAGCTGCAAAAGATGATAACAAAATAAAGCAATTAGAGGAAGACTATAAAAGAATGATGCGTAAACGCTTTTTATTTACTACACAATTTGCTAAAAATAATGGAGATAGTGAAGCTGCGCCATATATTGCATTAACAGAGTTATTTGACGCTAATATTAAATTATTAGATACTATAAACAATTCTCTTACAGCTAAAGTTAAAGCTTCTGATTATGGTAAACGTTTACAAAAGTTTATTGATGAAGTAAAAGTTAAAGAAATTAAGTAAAACTCATTAAAAAGAACAAAAAAATCCTATAGAATTAACTTTCTATAGGATTTTTTTTAGGTGAAACACCTCATAATTAAGGTTGATTTTCCTCGAAAATATATCAGTATTAATTTATATATTAGTAGTCTAACTAAAACTACAAATATTATGGAACCATTTTTAGGTCAGATCCAAGCTTTTGGATTTAATTTCGCCCCGAGAGGTTGGGCTTTATGTAACGGACAACTATTACCAATATCAAGTAATTCAGCACTTTTTTCATTATTAGGAACCTCATTTGGTGGAGACGGTAGAACTTCTTTTGGTTTACCGGACTTAAGAGGTAGAAGTATTGTACATGTAGGCAATGGCCCTGGATTATCTAACATTAGTTGGGGAGAAAGAGGTGGAGCTGAACAAGTATATTTAAATACTACCAATATGCCGTCTCACAACCATACAGCTGTAATAAATGCTACCAATGGAGATGGTGATGAATCTATACCAAATGGAGGGTTTTTAGCAAATTCTGGAAACATCGATTTTTATGCAGAAGGAAACCAAACTGGTGTTGCTCTTAATAATGGTTCAATTACTGTTGGTAATACTGGTGGTAATTTACCATTTCAAAACAGGAACCCTTTTCTAGGTATTTATGTAAGTATAGCAATGCAAGGTATTTTTCCTTCGAGAAACTAAGATAGATATGAGCATAAAAGTTGGTATTCTTATTCCTAGATCTGACATGTTTCCAACTTTAGGAAAAGATTTTATTAATGGTCTTTCATTAGCTTTTAATAAAGAAGATGCTGTTAATATTACATATATTATTGAAGGAGTAGGCAATGCAACTGATGAAAGTGTTTTAAGAATTGCTGAAAAGTTTATTTTACAAGAACAAGTAGATATTACTCTTGGGTTTTGTGGATCTAATCTTTTAGAAAGAATTATTAAATTATATGACTCTTATAAAGAACCTTTTATTCATTTAGATTTAGGTGGAATTCTTTTAGAAACATACCAAACAAGTCCTTATGTTGTTCATCATACATTAAATCTTTGGCAATCATCATTTATTGCAGGCAAATATGCTGCTAATAATATCGGAAAAAAAGGAGCTTTTTCCACTTCATACTATGACGGTGGTTATCATTTATTAGATGCTTTTATTAGAGGTTACACATCTGAAGGAGGAGAAATAGTACACAATTATGTTAGTAATGTAGATTATGATTCAGAGACATTTGAAACTAATTTAATAACTATTCAAGAATTAAAGCCTAATGTCGTTTTTGCTTTATTTAGTTATAAAGAAGCAGATAAATTTTTTAATGCTGTTCAAAATTCGCCAATAGATAATTCAATTCCTATAATTAGTATTCCATTAATGGTAGATGAATATTATATGAAGAATGAATACAACCTTAGCAATGTATATTCTATAGCTTCTTGGTCTTTTAATGACGATTCTTCTAAGATGACTTTATTTAAAGAGCAATACTTAAATAAATATAATCAACAACCAAATATTTTTAGCCTTTTAGGCAATGAAGCCTACGAAATTATTAAAGTATTTGATTTAAATTATAATGATAAGAAAATTGCAACAATACTTAAAAAAAATATAGTAACAACTTGCAGAGGAAAAATAACATACAATACAGCTAATGAATCAGAAATAAAACAATATATTCTTAGGCAATTTAAATACGCTGCTTCAGAATCAGAATACCAAAACAGGATTTTATCTAGAATTAACAAACCAGCTTCTTTTGGAATTACAAAAGAAAGAGCTAGCAGTTTAACAAACTCTGGATGGAAAAACCCTTATATTTGTACTTAAAAATAACTACTAAACTAAACAAACATGAAAAAAAATTACACAAACAAAATTCTTATTATTTTATTATTTATAACCTCTTTAGGTTATAGTCAAACTCTTTTATATACAGAAGACTTTGAAACCTCAGGAGAAGGTACAAGATATAATGGTACTTTTTTGGATGGTACGGATGTTATGAATCAAACCAATGCAAATCCTGCTCCTTCTTATATTACCAATCTTGTCGGAATAAACGGAACGGGGTATATATACAGTGAAGATGTAGATGGTGCTAATGGTATTAACCTTAATCACCCAACAGGAACACTTACCTTAAACTCACAAAACATTAGTGGTAAAGGTGGTATAGAAGTTTCTATTTTATTAGCTGAAGCAAGAGCTGATGGTAGATTTGAAGGTAATGAAAAAGTTGAAATACAAGCAGATATTGATGGAGGAGGTTTTACTACTGTTGGAAGATTTACAGCTAATGGTGCTCCGGTAAACCCTACAATTGGTGGATTTTTAATGGCACAAGACACCAATTTAGATGGAGTAGCAAATGGCTCTACTTTAAATTCAACTTTAACTGAATATACTTTTGATGTAGATGGTATTGGAACTAATTTAACAGTAAGAGTGGTTATTACAACTGATGGAGGTTCTGAAGAAATTGCTTTTGATTATATTAGAATATGGCACAACATTGTATTAAGCACAGAAGATGTTGAGTTATCAAATAATTTAAATGTATATCCTAACCCATCTAATGGAGATATTACTGTTTTAAATAACTCAAATAAAACGTTAAAAAACATATCTGTTTTTGATTTAAACGGTAGATTAATACATAAACAAACACCATCAAATTCTACAACGCAAAAAATTATTTTAAACGGTAAAGTATCATCAGGTATCTATATATTAAAATTAAATTCAGAAGATGCTTCAGTTGTAAAAAGAATTTTAATAAAATAAATATGAATAGACTTAATTTTCTTAAAAATATTTCTTTAGGTGCTGCATCAGTATTATTTTTTCCTTACAGTACCTATTCTAACAATGAAAATTTTAGTTTTGGCTTTCAACAATTAGAAGGAATGGATTTAATTTCTTCTTTAGGTGAAAAATATTCATTAGAAAAATTAGAATCTAATGGTGGTATTATTGAAAAATTAAATACTTTAAATTTTTCAATAAATAATAGTAATTTTATACGATTTAACAAAAGCTGTTTCATAAAACCAATAAAAAAATCTTTATTATTTTCTAGTGAAACTAATCTTCTTATTGTTATAAAGAATAATGGTAGATTAAAACATTATGTTTTAAATGAAGAATTCAGCAAACAATACAGCGATTTTATTCTTAACTATACACATCTAATTAAAGATAAAAATATTGATAAAAACAGTGTTTTAAATTTTGTACCTACGGAAGTAATCGAAAATTCTAAAGATCAATTTTCATTTAAAACAACCAATAATTCAATTGTAAAAATAAAAAAAACAAAAGGCAGGTTGAATACGTATATTTATTCTAGTTAGCTTTAATACTATTTAAGAACAAAACAATTGAAAATAAAAAAACCGAAACTAAATAGTTTCGGTTTTTTTATTTTAAGCCTGTCCTGTTGGTCCAAAATTCATTGGAATTGGAGGTTGCTCATAATCTTTAATTTCACCATTTTGTTGTTCAAACTTACGTACATTTTCTGCTAAAGCTTTAGCCAAACGCTTTGCATGTTGCGGTGTTAATATTATTCTAGATTTTACTTTAGCCTTAGGAACTCCTGGCATAATATTAATAAAATCTACTATAAACTCAGACACAGAGTGATTTATAATTGCTAAGTTACTATAAGTTCCTTCTGCAATTTCTTGTGGCAATTCTATATTTAATTGATTGTCTTGTTTTTTGTCTTCAGCCATAATTCTATTGTTTAATCGTGTATTCGTTTATCTGTGTAATTGTTGTAAATATAACCTGTTTATCAAAAATAAAAAAAGTTGAATTGAATTGTGTAACAAGTTACCCAAAACAATTCAACTTTTAAACAATTAAACGTTTACACGTTTATTTTATAAACTTTGTTCAATCTCGTCTTTAGGACCTACAATTAATTTATCGTAAGAACGCATACCTGTACCTGCTGGAATTCTCTTACCAACAATTACATTTTCTTTAAGACCTTCTAATGTATCTATTTTACCGTTTACAGCGGCTTCATTTAATACTTTAGTTGTCTCTTGGAAAGATGCCGCAGAGATAAACGATTTAGTTTGTAACGATGCTCTTGTAATACCTTGCAACACTTGTTCTGCTGTTGCTGGTTGTGCATCTCTTGCTACTACTAAACTCTTATCATTTCTACGTAAAATTGAATTTTCATCACGTAATTTACGTGCAGAAACTAATTGACCTTCTTTTAAGTTTTCTGATTCTCCTGCATCTTCAACAACTTTCATTCCGTAGATTGCATCGTTATCTTTGATAAAATCAATCTTATGAACCAATTGGTTTTCTAAGAATAATGTATCTCCAGAATCTATAATCTTAACTTTACGCATCATTTGACGTACTACTACCTCAAAGTGCTTGTCATTAATTTTTACACCTTGTAAACGATATACTTCTTGAATTTCGTTTACTAAATATTCTTGAACTGCTCCAGGTCCTTTGATCTTTAAAATATCAGAAGGAGTTGTTGCACCGTCAGAAAGTGGCATACCTGCTTTAATAAAATCGTTTTCTTGAACTAAGATTTGGTTAGATAGTTTTACTAAATACTTTCTAACGTCTTCCGTTTTAGATTCAACAATAATCTCACGATTACCACGCTTAATTTTACCAAATGATACTACACCATCTATTTCTGCAACTACTGCTGGATTAGAAGGATTACGTGCTTCAAATAATTCTGTTACACGAGGTAAACCTCCAGTAATATCTCCTGCTTTACCAGATTTTCTTGGTATTTTAACAAGTGTATGACCTGCAGGAACTTTATCTCCATCACTTACCATTAAGTGTGCACCTACTGGTAAACTGTAAGAACGTAAAGCATTACCGTCTTTATCTTCAATAATTAAAGAAGCAATAATTTTTTTGTTCTTAGAGTCTGTAATAATTTTTTCTTGGAAACCTGTTTGTTCATCAATTTCAACAGAGTAGTTCATACCTTGTTCTAAATTGTCAAACTTAACTTTACCTCCAAATTCAGAAACAATTACACCGTTAAATGGATCCCATTGACAAACTGCATCACCTTTTTTGATTGATTTTCTATCTTTATCAAAAATGTAAGAACCATAAGGAATAATATTAGTACTTAATGTTATACCTGTTTTCTTGTCTTTAATTTTAATTTCTGCAGTTCTAGAAATAACAATTTCTACTTCATTACCTTCACTGTCTTTACCCATTACAGTTCTAAGATCTTCTATAGATACTGCTCCGTCATATTTAGCAATCAATTTATTTTCTTCAGAAATGTTACCAGCAACACCACCAACGTGGAACGTTCTTAATGTTAACTGTGTACCAGGTTCACCAATAGATTGTGCAGCAATTACACCAACAGCTTCACCAATTTGAACTGGATTACCTGTTGACAATGATTGTCCGTAACATTTACCACATATTCCGCGAGTAGCTTCACATGTTAAGGCAGAACGTACTTCTACTCTATCAATCCCTAATTTTTGAATTTTAATTGCTAAAGCATTTGTGATTAACTCACTTGCTGCTACAACTATTTCATCTGTACCTGGTGTAAAAACATCGTGTAATGCAACTCTACCTGTAATTCTATCACTTAAAGATTCAACGATTTCATCGTTTTTCTTTAATGGAGTAACTTCTAAACCACGTAATGTTCCACAATCATCAATATTAACAATAACGTCTTGAGAAACATCTACTAAACGACGTGTTAAATAACCTGCATCGGCTGTTTTTAATGCGGTATCGGCTAATCCTTTACGCGCACCGTGAGTTGAGATAAAGTATTCAAGAATTGATAATCCTTCCTTAAAGTTAGAAAGAATTGGATTCTCAATAATTTCTCCACCACCTGCAGTAGATTTTTTAGGTTTTGCCATTAATCCACGCATACCTGTTAACTGACGAATCTGTTCTTTAGATCCACGAGCTCCAGAATCAAGCATCATATATACTGAGTTGAAACCTTGTTGGTCTTCACGTAAATTTTTCATTGATAATTCAGTTAATCTGTTGTTGGTAGAACCCCAAACATCAATTACCTGATTATAACGCTCTTTTTGCGTTAACATACCCATGTTATAGTTTCCTACAATTGCATCTACCTCTGTACGAGCTTCATCAATCATAGATTGCTTTTCATCAGGAATAATAATATCACCTAATGAGAATGATAAACCACCTTGAAAGGCAAATTTATATCCCATATTCTTAATTTGGTCTAAGAATTCTCCAGTTGTAGGAATATCGGTAGCTCTTAAAATACCATCAATAATACCACGTAAGTTTTTCTTAGTTAATACCTCATTAATATATCCTGCTTTTTCTGGTACTTTTTCGTTAAATAATACACGTCCAACAGTAGTTTCAATAATTCTTGTAACTATTTCTCCGTTTTCATCTATATCTTTTGTTCTAACTTTTATACCTGCATTTAAGTCAACTTTTTCCTCATTAAAAGCAATATTTACTTCTTCTGGAGAGTAAAAGGTTAATCCTTCACCTTTAATAGGTACTTCTTTTGTAGACTTTCTAAGCTTAGTCATATAATATAAACCAAGTACCATATCCTGAGAAGGTACCGTAATTGGAGCACCGTTTGCAGGGTTTAAGATATTATGAGAACCCAACATTAATAGTTGTGCTTCTAAAATAGCTTCTGGTCCTAATGGTAAGTGAACCGCCATTTGATCTCCATCAAAATCGGCATTAAATGCAGAACACGCTAATGGGTGTAACTGTATTGCTTTACCTTCAATTAATTTTGGTTGGAATGCTTGTATACCAAGTCTGTGTAATGTAGGCGCACGGTTTAATAAAACTGGGTGTCCTTTAATTACATTTTCTAAAATATCCCAAACAACTGGTTCTTTTCTGTCTATAATTTTCTTTGCAGATTTTACAGTTTTTACAATTCCTCTTTCAATTAGTTTTCTAATTACAAAAGGCTTGTAAAGTTCTGCTGCCATATCTTTTGGGATACCACATTCTGAAAGTTTTAATTCTGGTCCAACAACAATTACAGAACGAGCTGAATAATCTACACGTTTACCAAGTAAGTTTTGACGGAAACGTCCTTGCTTACCTTTTAATGAATCTGATAAAGATTTTAATGGTCTGTTAGATTCTGTTTTTACTGCTGATGATTTACGTGTGTTGTCAAATAATGAATCTACAGATTCTTGTAACATACGTTTTTCATTACGTAAAATAACTTCTGGAGCTTTAATCTCCATTAATCTTTTTAAACGATTGTTACGTATAATTACTCTACGATATAAATCATTTAAATCTGAAGTTGCAAAACGACCTCCATCTAATGGAACTAATGGACGTAATTCTGGTGGTGTTACCGGAACTACTTTCATAATCATCCATTCTGGACGATTGTCTCTATTTTTCTGAGAATCTTTAAATGCTTCAACAACATTTAAACGTTTTAATGCTTCAGTTTTACGTTGTTTAGAAGTTTCTGTGTTTGCTTTATGACGTAATTCGTACGATAATGATTCTAAATCAATACGTGCTAATAAATCAATTAAACATTCAGCTCCCATTTTAGCGATAAACTTATTTGGGTCAGAATCATCTAAATATTGGTTTTCTTGTGGTAACTCGTCAGCAATATCTAAATATTCTTCTTCAGTTAAGAAATCCATTTTTTGTAATGGTTCTCCTTCTACGTTTTTAGCAATACCTGGTTGTATAACCACATAACGCTCGTAGTAGATTATCATATCTAATTTCTTAGATGGTAATCCTAAAAGGTAACCCATTTTGTTTGGTAACGAACGGAAATACCAGATATGAGCAACAGGAACTACTAAATTAATGTGTCCTACTCTATCTCTACGTACTTTCTTTTCAGTTACTTCTACACCACAACGATCACAAACAATTCCTTTATAACGGATTCTTTTGTATTTACCACAAGCACATTCATAGTCTTTTACAGGACCAAAAATACGCTCACAGAATAAACCATCTCTTTCCGGTTTATGTGTACGATAGTTGATAGTTTCTGGTTTTAAAACTTCTCCTTTAGAAATCTCTAAGATTGCTTCTGGAGACGATAAACCAATTGAAATTTTATTAAACTTTTTTACAGTGTACTTTTCGTTTCTTCTTGCCATAATGGATGGTCAAATTTTAAATTGAACGTCTCTAACGAGACTAATATTGAAAAAATGATTTGCCGTTGGGTAAAATACCCAACGACGCTTCACTGTTTATTACTCTTCTAACTTAACGTCTAATCCAAGACCTTTAAGTTCGTGCATTAATACATTGAACGATTCTGGTAAACCTGGTTCTGGCATAGTTTCACCTTTAACAATACTTTCGTATGTTTTAGCTCTTCCCATTACATCATCAGATTTTACAGTTAAGATTTCTCTTAAGATACTTGATGCACCATAAGCCTCAAGTGCCCAAACTTCCATCTCTCCAAAACGCTGACCTCCAAATTGTGCTTTACCACCTAAAGGTTGTTGTGTAATTAATGAATATGGTCCAATAGAACGTGCGTGCATTTTATCTTCAATCATGTGTCCTAACTTAATCATATAAATGATACCAACTGTTGCTGGTTGATCGAAACGTTTTCCTGTTCCACCATCATATAAATAAGTATGTCCAAATCTTGGCACACCTGCTTCATCAGTAATTCCATTGATTTGATCTAAAGATGCTCCATCAAAAATTGGTGTTGCATATTTAGTTCCTAATTTTTGACCTGCCCAACCAAGAACAGTTTCATAAATCTGACCAATGTTCATACGAGAAGGTACACCTAATGGATTTAATACAATATCAACTGGAGTTCCGTCTTCTAAGAAAGGCATATCTTCAGCTCTAACAATACGAGCAACAATACCTTTATTTCCGTGACGTCCTGCCATTTTATCACCTACTTTTAATTTACGTTTTTTAGCAACATAAATTTTAGCTAGTTTTAAAATACCTGCTGGTAACTCATCTCCTACAGAAATTGTAAATTTCTTTCTACGTAAAACACCTTGTAAATCGTTTACTTTAATTTTATAGTTATGAACTAGTTCTACAACTAAACTATTTAACGTTTTATCTGTTGTCCATGTACCTGTTAAGTGTGCATAATCTTCAACAGAATTTAACATTTTTAAAGTAAATTTCTTTCCTTTTGGAAGTACTTCCTCACCTAAATCGTTAAAAATTCCTTGAGATGTTTTACCATTAACAAGAGAAAATAACTTATCAATTAAACGGTTTTGTAAATCTTCAAACTTAGATACAAATGAAGATTCTAAAGCTAAAATAGCTTCTTTATCTCTTGCTCTTTTTTGTTTATCTTTTACTGCACGTCTAAATAATTTTTTATCAATTACTACACCTCTTAATGATGGAGAAGCTTTTAAAGATGCATCTTTTACATCTCCTGCTTTATCACCAAAAATTGCGCGTAATAATTTTTCTTCTGGAGTTGGATCAGATTCACCTTTTGGAGTAATTTTCCCGATAAGGATATCTCCTGGCTTCACTTCTGCTCCAATTCTAATCATTCCATTTTCATCTAAATCTTTTGTAGCTTCTTCAGAAACGTTAGGAATATCATTAGTTAACTCTTCAGTTCCTAATTTTGTATCTCTTACGTCTAAAGAATACTCATCAATGTGAATAGATGTAAATATATCTTCACGAACTACTTTTTCAGAAATTACAATTGCATCCTCAAAGTTATACCCTTTCCAAGGCATAAAGGCTACTTTCATATTTCTTCCTAAAGCTAATTCTCCTTTTTGTGTTGCATAACCCTCACAAAGAACTTGTCCTTCAGTAACTCTATCACCTTTTTGTACAATTGGCTTTAAGTTAATGTTGGTTCCTTGGTTTGTTTTTCTAAACTTAATTAAGTTATAAGAAACTTCATCAGTATCAAAACTAACCATACGTTCATCATCAGATCTATCATACTTAATAGTAATGATATTTGCGTCTACATACTCAACAACACCAGCTCCTTCTGCATTGATTAAGATACGAGAATCTTTTGCAACTCTACGTTCTAAACCTGTTCCTACAATTGGAGATTCTGGTCTTAATAATGGTACTGCTTGACGCATCATGTTAGATCCCATTAATGCTCTATTGGCATCATCATGCTCTAAGAATGGAATTAAAGATGCTGATATAGATGCGATCTGGTTTGGTGCAACATCCATATAGTTAATTGCTTCCGGAGTTTCTACTGGGAAATCTCCTTCTTCACGTGCAATAACTCTTTCTGCTGTAAACTTACCATCTTTATCTAAGTCTAAATTAGATTGGGCAATTTTCATACCTTCTTCTTCTTCAGCTGATAAATATATTGGATCTTGATCTAAAACTTTACCTTCTTCTACTTTCTTATATGGTGTTTCAATAAATCCTAAATTGTTCACCTTAGCAAATACTGCTAATGAAGAAATTAAACCAATATTTGGTCCCTCTGGTGTTTCAATTGGACATAATCTTCCATAGTGTGTATAGTGAACATCACGTACCTCAAATCCTGCTCTTTCTCTTGATAAACCTCCAGGCCCTAGTGCAGATAAACGACGCTTATGCGTAATTTCTGCTAAAGGATTGGTTTGATCCATAAATTGAGAAAGCTGATTTGTTCCAAAAAATGAGTTAATTACTGAAGATAATGTCTTCGCATTAATTAAATCAATTGGTGTAAACACCTCGTTGTCACGCACATTCATACGTTCACGAATTGTTCTAGCCATACGTGCTAAACCAACACCAAACTGTCCTGCTAACTGCTCACCAACTGTTCTTACACGACGGTTAGATAAGTGATCAATATCATCTACTTCAGCCTTAGAATTGATTAACTCAATTAAATACTTAATAATAGTAATGATATCGTTCTTAGTTAATACCTTTTGGTCTATAGGTTCGTTTAACTGTAACTTTGTATTCATTCTAAAACGCCCTACTTCTCCTAAGTTGTAACGTTGCTCTGAGAAGAATAATTTATCAATAATTCCTCTTGCAGTTTCCTCATCTGGCGGCTCAGCATTACGTAATTGTCTATAGATATGCTCAACAGCTTCTTTTTCAGAATTTGTTGGATCCTTTTGTAATGTATTATGAATTATAGCGTAATCTGCCATATCCGTATCTACTTTATGTAAAAGGATAGTTTTTGAACCAGATTCTATAATTTCATCAATATGTTCTTTATCTAAAATAGTATCACGATCAAAAACAATTTCGTTACGTTCAATAGATACAACTTCTCCTGTATCTTCATCTACGAAATCTTCATGCCAAGTTTTTAAAACTCTTGCAGCAAGTTTACGACCTAATACTTTCTTTAATCCAGCTTTAGAAACTTTTACTTCTTCTGCTAAATCAAAAATTTCTAAAATATCTTTATCTCTTTCAAAACCTATGGCTCTGAATAATGTTGTTACCGGTAACTTCTTTTTTCTATCAATATAAGCATACATTACTTGATTGATATCTGTGGCGAATTCTATCCAAGATCCTTTAAAAGGAATTACCCTTGCAGAATATAGTTTAGTTCCATTTGCATGGAAAGATTGCCCAAAGAATACACCAGGTGAACGGTGTAGTTGCGATACTACAACTCTTTCTGCACCATTGATTACGAAAGTACCAGAGTTAGTCATATAAGGAATTGTTCCTAAATATACGTCTTGTACTATGGTTTCAAAATCTTCGTGTTCAGGGTCGGTACAGTATAATTTTAAACGTGCCTTTAAAGGTACGCTATGTGTTAAACCACGTTCTATACATTCTTGAATGCTATATCTTGGTGGATCTACAAAGTAATCTAAGAATTCTAAAACGAATTGATTACGGGTATCTGTAATTGGAAAGTTATCCATGAAGGTTTTATATAAACCTTCTTCACCTCTTTCATCAGCTTTTGTTTGTAGTTGGAAGAAATCTTGAAAAGATTTTACTTGAATATCCAAAAAATTTGGATAATCAGTTCCTAGCTTTGAAGATGCGAAATTGATTCTTTCAGTTGTATTTATCGTTGCCAAAAGAGAAACTATTTTTAAATTAAAAATAAATTTTTCGAAGTCATTAAGACCTCACTTGCAATTTTTAATTGCCTCAACCGATTGTTAATCAGCTTATTATAGACGTCAAATCACAATTAAAAAATTGTGATAAAAATAAGACGAATATATACACAAAATGGTTTAGGACTAAAGAGTTAACCCTTTAGTACCTAAACCTTTATTGTTGTTTCCCGTGTAAAACTCGGGATAAAAAGATTACTTAAGCTCTACTTCAGCTCCAGCTTCTTCTAAAGATTTTTTAAGACCTTCAGCCTCATCTTTAGATACTCCTTCTTTTACTGCTGCTGGTGCGCTATCTACGATACCTTTAGCTTCTTTAAGACCTAAACCAGTTAATTCTTTAACTAATTTTACAACTGCTAATTTAGAACCACCTGCTGCTGTTAATATAACGTCAAATTCAGTTTGCTCATCAGCTGCGTCTCCGCCTCCTGCTGCTGGTCCTGCTACAGCTACTGCTGCTGCTGCTGGCTCAATACCGTACTCTTCTTTTAAAATATCAGCTAATTCGTTAACGTCTTTTACTGATAAGTTAACTAACTGTTCTGCGAAATCTTTTAAATCTGCCATTTTAATTGTTTTTAAAAATTCTTTTATTATTATAGTTTATTTGTGCGCGTAATTATTTTTCTGATAATGTCTTTAAGATACCAGATAATTTATTACCTCCTGATTGTAACGCTGAAATAACGTTCTTAGCAGGCGATTGTAATAATGAGATAATATCTCCAATAAGTTCTTCTTTAGACTTAATGTTTACAAGAGTTTCTAATTGGTCATCTCCAATATAAATAGACTCTTCTGCAAACGCTCCTTTTAATAAAGGGCGGTCTTTAGATTTTTTTCTGAACTCTTTGATTAATTTTGCTGGTGCGTTAGACGCCTCAGAAATCATCATTGAAGTATTTCCTTTCAATACCGTTGGTAAATCTCCGAAATCTTTATCAGAAGCTTCCATTGCTTTTGCAAGCAAAGTGTTCTTTACAACAGCCAATTGTACGTTAGCTTTAAAACAAGCTCTACGTAAGTTAGATGTAGTTGCTGCATCTAACCCAGAAATATCTGCTAAATAGATTGTATTAGTATCTGCTAATCTTGCTGTTAAATCTTGTATTACTTGTGATTTTTCTTCTCTAGTCATGATATACTTATTTTAACTGCCTTATGAAACAGATTTTACATCTACAGCTACACTTGGACTCATAGTAGAAGACATAAATACGCTCTTAATATAAGTTCCTTTTGAAGCTGTTGGCTTTAATTTTATAATAGTTTGTAGTAATTCGTTTGCATTATCTGCAATCTTATCTGCTCCAAACGACGCTTTACCTATAGCTGCATGAATAATACCAGTTTTATCAACTTTAAAGTCAATTTTACCAGCTTTTACTTCTTTTACTGCCTTAGCAACGTCCATAGTTACAGTACCTGTTTTTGGGTTTGGCATAAGACCACGAGGTCCTAATACACGTCCTAAAGGACCTAATTTACCCATAACGCTAGGCATTGTAATAATAACGTCTACGTCTGTCCATCCTCCTTTAATTTTCTGAAGGTATTCATCTAATCCTACAAAGTCTGCTCCTGCTTCTTTAGCTTCAGCTTCTTTGTCTGGTGTTACTAATGCAAGCACTTTTACATCTTTACCAGTTCCATGAGGTAGTGTTACTACTCCACGAACCATTTGATTTGCTTTACGAGGATCTACTCCTAAACGTATTGCTAAATCTACAGATGCATCAAACTTTACAGTAGTAATTTCTTTGATTAAAGCAGAAGCTGCATTTAAATCGTAAGACTGATTAGCGTCTACTTTTGCGTAAGCTACTTTTTGCTTTTTTGTTAATCTTGCCATTTTACTAATTTTTAATAAAGTTTATGCTGGTGCATTACCTTTAACAGTTAATCCCATAGAGCGAGCAGTTCCTGCAATCATACGCATTGCTGAAGAAATTTCAAAGGCATTTAAATCTACCATTTTGTCTTCTGCAATAACTTTAATTTGATCCCAAGTTACGCTTGCTACTTTTTTCCTGTTTGGTTCTCCTGAACCCTTTTTAATTTTGGCCGCTTCTAATAACTGTACTGCTGCGGGTGGTGTTTTAACCACGAAGTCGAAAGACTTGTCCTTATAAACATTAATAGCAACTGGCAATACTTTACCTTGCTTATCTTGTGTTCTAGCATTAAACTGCTTACAGAACTCCATAATGTTTACTCCAGCAGCACCTAAAGCGGGTCCAACCGGCGGCGATGGATTCGCTGCGCCTCCCCTTACTTGTAATTTAACTACTTTGCTTAGCTCTTTTGCCATTTTTAAAAATTTAATGATGTGTTTTTGAGTGGAAGCTTAAAAACGCATCGTTATATATAATTGTGTAACACTTATATTTTTTCTACTTGCATATAACTTAATTCTAATGGAGTTTTTCTTCCGAAAATCTTAACCATTACTTCAAGTTTACGCTTTTCTTCGTTTACATTCTCAATAGTTCCATCAAAACCATTAAATGGTCCATCAACAACTTTTACAGTTTCTCCTACTGTAAATGGAATTGCAACGTTTTCATCTTGTACAGATAACTCATCTACTTTACCAAGCATTCTGTTAACTTCAGATTTACGCATTGGCACTGGTTCTCCTCCTTTTGTTTCACCTAAAAAACCAATAACTCCCGTTATTCCTTTTATTACGTGAGGAACTTCTCCAGATAGATTTGCTTCTACCATAATATATCCTGGAAAATAAACACGTTCTTTGTGTATTTTTTTCCCATCTCGGATTTGTATTACTTTTTCTTTAGGAACAAGAACTTGACTTACATAATCTGAAAGACCTAAACGAGAAATTTCGGTTTCAATATAAGCTTGTACCTTATTCTCTTGTCCACCAATGGCTCTTACAACATACCATTTCATTACTGAATCAGTTGCCATAATTAAATTGATTTAAACATTCCAAAAAAGTTATCTAACCCTGTTTGAAAAACAAAATCTATCGCGGCTACTGCTAATGCAAATAATATTGTAAATACAGCTACAGTTACCGTTGATTTTTGAGCTTCTTCTTTAGAAACCCAAGTCATGTGATTACTTAATTCTTCAAAAGAATCTTTGATATATTGTGTTATATTCATCTTATTTGCTCTATTTGCACGGGCGGAGAGATTCGAACTCCCGACAGCTGGTTTTGGAGACCAGTGCTCTACCGCTGAACTACGCCCGTTTCTTATTCATTTATAAAGGCGTCCCGAAAAAATCGAGACACCTTATAAAAAATTTATTTATCTATTTAGACTTTTTAGTCTAAGATTTCAGTTACCTGACCTGCACCTACTGTTCTACCACCTTCACGGATAGCGAAACGTAAACCTAAGTTTAATGCAATTGGTTGAATTAAATCAACAGTAATAGTTAAGTTATCACCTGGCATAACCATTTCAACACCATCAGGAAGCGCAATGTTTCCAGTAACGTCAGTTGTTCTTACGTAGAACTGAGGACGGTAGTTATTATGGAATGGTGTGTGACGACCACCTTCTTCTTTCTTAAGAACATAAACCTCAGCTTTAAACTTAGCGTGTGGAGTTACAGAACCTGGCTTACAGATTACCATTCCTCTTTTGATTTGTTCTTTATCAATACCTCTTAATAAGATACCTGCATTATCTCCAGCCTCACCTCTATCTAAGATCTGACGGAACATTTCAATACCAGTAATAGTAGAAGTTAACTTCTCAGTACCCATACCGATAATATCTACAGCATCTCCAGTGTTAGCAATACCAGTCTCAATACGACCAGTTGCCACTGTTCCACGTCCTGTAATTGAAAATACATCTTCAATTGGCATTAAGAAATCTTTATCTACCTCTCTTAAAGGCTCTTCGATCCAAGCATCAACTTGATTCATTAATTCTAAAACAGTATCAACCCATTTTTGTTCTCCGTTTAATGCTCCTAAAGCAGAACCAGAAACAACAGGTCCATTATCACCATCGTATTCATAGAAAGATAATAATTCTCTAACTTCCATGTCTACTAATTCTAATAATTCTTCATCATCAACCATATCAACTTTGTTTAAGAAAACAACGATACGAGGAATACCTACCTGACGACCTAATAAGATGTGCTCTCTAGTCTGTGGCATTGGTCCATCTGTAGCAGCAACTACTAAGATAGCTCCATCCATTTGCGCAGCACCAGTAACCATGTTCTTTACGTAATCCGCGTGACCTGGACAGTCTACGTGAGCGTAGTGACGATTAGCTGTTTGATACTCTACATGAGAAGTGTTAATTGTAATACCTCTTTCTTTTTCTTCCGGAGCATTATCAATCTGATCAAAAGATCTAGCTTCAGAGAATCCTGCATCAGCTAATACTTTAGTAATAGCCGCAGTTAAAGTTGTTTTACCGTGATCTACGTGTCCGATAGTACCAATGTTTAAGTGTGGTTTCGAACGGTCAAAAGTTCCTTTTGCCATAATTATTAATTTTAATTCTTAGTTTAAATATATTTGTGTCTAATAATACTTATTAATGAGCCAATGATGGGATTTGAACCCATGACCTCATCCCTACCAAGGATGCGCTCTACCAACTGAGCTACATCGGCTTGTTGATATTTTGAGCGAAAGACCAGGTTCGAACTGGCGACATTCAGCTTGGAAGGCTGACGCTCTACCAACTGAGCTACTTTCGCTTTTTAATTTTCTTACAAAAATTAAAGGTTTAAAATTTTGTGGGGAGAGCAGGATTCGAACCTGCGAAGACGTAGTCAACGGAGTTACAGTCCGTCCTCGTTGGCCGCTTGAGTATCTCCCCAAAAATTTTAATATTTTAATGAACTTTTTTGTTCTTTTGAGCCGATGGAGGGACTCGAACCCACGACCTGCTGATTACAAATCAGCTGCTCTAGCCAGCTGAGCTACATCGGCTTTTTTATTGCAAAAAAACAATCCGCTATTTCTAACGGATTGCAAATGTATAAAGTTTTTTTTGTTTGCAAAAACTTTTTTTAAAAAATTTTCACTTTTTATGAAACTAAAGAATCTCTATGCTTTTCTTTAGACTTTTTTAATTGCCTTTTTAAAGAGTCAATAGCAGTACTAACGCCTTCTTCAAAGGTTTTAGCTTGTTTCTTTACCATTAACTCACTTCCTGGTATATTTATTTTAATTTCTGTAATTTTATTTTCTTTATCACTTGTATTTTGAACTTTTAAAAATACTTCTGCATCGACAATCTTGTCGTGGAATTTTTCTAACGCTTCTACTTTCTTTTCAATGAACTTTAATAGATCACTATCTGCATTAAAATTTACTGACTGGGTAAATACTTTCATATTGTCACTTTTTTTTATGGCTGCCTCTAGGATGCGCCTTGTTAAACACCTCTTTAATCTTATCCAAACTATTGTGCGTATACACTTGTGTGGAGGCTAAACTTGAATGTCCTAGCAATTCTTTAACCGAATTTAAATCTGCTCCTTCATTTAAAAGGTGTGTTGCAAACGAATGACGCAGTATATGCGGACTCTTTTTTACCTTTGAGGAGACTTGACTAAAGTACATATTTATTGTTCTATAAACAAGTGTTTCGTAAATTTTATTTCCTTTTTCAGTAATGAATAACTGTTCTTCTTTTGTTTCTATATTTTTTTTAAGTGAGATATAATTGTTTAACGTCTCAAAAACAGAAGGTAATAATGGAACAAACCGTTCTTTATTCCGTTTTCCTAAAACTTTTATTGTTTTGCTATAAAAATCTACATCAGCTTGTTTTAGATTTATTAACTCGGTTCTTCTTATTCCTGTTGAATAAAACAACTCTACTATTAACTTATTTCTAACTGAAATAAAATCTGTTTTTTCACTAATAACATTTAAAACTTGTGTTACTTCTTCTTTTGAAAAAGGTATTTGCACTTTTTTTTGAACTTTTAACGCTTTGTGTTTTGCTAAAGGGTTTAGTTCTATTTGTTCTATTTTTTGGAGAAATTTATAAAAAGACTTTAATGAAGTTACTTTTCTATTGATACTCTTATTAGACAACTCTCTATTTACCAAACTTACAATCCAGCTTCTTATTTGCGAATAATTTACATCTTGTATCTCTTGCTGATCATATGCTGTTATACAAAAGTCTTTAAAATCCGTTAAATCGGTTTTATATGCTAAAACGGTGTGTTTGGAGTAATTTTTCTCCAATGCTATATAATCTAAAAAGGATTGTATCAACGTGTTTTTATTTTAGCTAAATGTACTAATTTGATTTTTATAACAAAAAAATCCTGCACAAATGTGCAGGATTTTATTTTTTGAAAGAATAAGTTTAGATTCCGTTTTAAAAACGAAATTAATTTAACTTGTAGTTTTTAGTTTATCTTACAGACTTATAAAAACTGAGTTTCATTAACCTAGTTCTTCTTGTGTTCTTAATTTTTGAACATAAGCAGCTTTTATTCTTTGTGCTCTTTTTACAACTGAAGGCTTGTCATACTGCTTTCTTTGCTGTAAGCTTCTCTTCGTCTTAGTACGGTCGAATTTTCTTTTAAAACGTTTTAACGCTCTATCAATATTTTCTCCTTCCTTTACTGGAATTATTAACATGGTAATGCACCTCCCTTCATCTGTATCTTATATATTTTAAATAGTTATAAAACTATTGGTTGTTTAATTTTGGATTGCAAAGATACTAACTAATTTTGAATTACAATTTTTTAATGTAGAATTATTTATGATGAAAAAATTAAAAGTTATTTGTTGTGATTTATGTTGATTTGATTCCCCTCAACTTTACAGAAAACTGTGTCTGAAATAAAAACTAAAGTTAGCAAGTACACGCGTTAGGGATTGAAACGGCATCCTTTTTAATTGATTAAAATTAAAAAGATATAGTGAAAAGCCCGACTTGGTCCTGAATGCCTTCAGGATAAAGTAACGCCCAAATTATTTTAAAATCGGTTATCGCCATCTAATAGATCACCAATTCCGCCAAGGATACTTCCCTCCCCTTTGCTCCCGCCGTTTCTAGGCGCCATTGCCAATACTCTTCCTGCCAATCGGCTAAATGGTAAGGATTGCACATAAACTGTTCCTGGACCTTGAAGGGTTGCAAAAAACATTCCTTCTCCTCCAAAAACTGTATTTCTAATTCCGCCAACAAACTCAATATCGTAATTTACATCTTGGGTAAAGCCAACCAAACAACCTGTATCTACTTTTATTTTTTCGCCAGCCAACAAGATTTTTTTTGCCATGGTTCCTCCTGCATGAATAAAGCCCATTCCGTCTCCTTCCATTTTTTGCATTATAAATCCTTCACCGCCAAAAAGACCTCTGCCTAGTTTTTTTGAAAATTCAATTCCGATTGAAACTCCTTTTGCAGCACATAAAAATGCGTCTTTTTGACAAATAAACTTTCCGCCAAACTCTGCTAAATCTATAGGAACAATTTTTCCTGGATACGGCGAAGCGAAAGAAACTTTCTTTTTTCCGCTACCAATATTGGTAAAAACAGTCATAAATAAGCTCTCTCCTGTTAGTATTCTTTTTCCTGCGGAAAATATTTTACCTAACAATCCTTTTTCTTGATTAGAACCGTCTCCTAATATAGTACTCATTTTTAAACCATCATTCATCATCATAAAACTTCCGGACTCTGCAACAACACCTTCCTCTGGATCTAGCTCTATTTCTACATATTGCATTTCTTCTCCATAGATTTCAAAATCTATTTCGTGTGCATTTCTATTTGATGAATTCTGTGGAATTTTGTCTTGATACATAGTTTGGGTTTTTAAGTCTTATATAGTATTAGATGATTTATGTAGTGTTTTGTTACAAATTACTACTTTTAATTTCTAAATTTAATGAATTTTAAGACAAGTAAGAAATTACCTAAACTAGATACATTTAAATAATTACCTTATTTTTGATGTTATGTAAGTAAAACAGCAATTAACTTACTAATTAAAGGAAAGTATTATATGAAGTATTTATCTCCAGAAATAGAAGCGCTGTCTAAGCAATTTGAAATTACAAAATCTTTAGCGCGTACAAATGTGTCTTGCGGAATTTTTCAAGAATGTGATTATAACGAAGAAAGACCTAAGTTATATATTAAGGAGTAACTATTTTATTTTTTTACTCGTAAACTCCAATGAAATTGGAATTTAGAAACAACAACTCCTTCTTTATTTTTCCCTTCGGACGTTAAAACGATAACTTGACCTTCTCCAGTATCTATTGATTTTTGAATTGCATCTCTAATTTCGTTCCCTCCTGTACAAGAAAAATGAATTCTTCCAGTAGCTTTCTTAAAAAATTGCGCTTCTTGACGCGTAACTAACATAGATACTTTTCTCTTAGAATCATCAATCGCTTTCATTACCAAAACTCCTGTTGGCATTTCTGCTGCCATTCCTTGTGCTGCCCAAAACATACTTTTAAACGGATTTTGATTCATCCACCTATGTTTTATTGAAACTACCACTTCTCTATCTGTTATAGACTTTACTCTAACTCCGCCAAGGTAGGCTAAAGGAAGCTTTATTAGGTTAAAAAAGTTAACTTTTCTTGGAGTGAAATTCATTTTTTTATTTATAAAATGGTTTTGAGTAAAAAATTTACAGCGGCAATATACTTAAAATAAATTAAACAAAAACTCAATAACAACAGTAGCTTACCCTCTATTTCTAACCAATTTACAAATGTTAAAGAAATGTTAATTATAGTACTATGTATTGCATAATACCTTTTTAAAGATATATATTTGCATAAGAAAGTATTATACAAATCTTATAAACATGAAAAATAACGACCAAAACACCAACGCTTTTTTAATACATATATCTGCATTTGCAGGTTATTTATTTCCGCTTGGTAGTATAATTGCTCCATTAATTTTATGGCAAACATTGAAAGAACGAAGTGGTTTTTTAGATGAACATGGTAAAGAAGCAGTAAACTTTAACATCAGTTTTGGTTTGTACATCTTTATTTTGTCTGCCTCTTTTTTTCCATTCTTTTTTAGATCATTCTTTAACATATTAGACAATGTAGATCATGTTGATTTTGGAATTGATATTGGTTCTGGAATTTTTGGACTCTTTGGCATTGTTTCTATAGCAAGCTTTGTGGTTTTAGCAAAAATTGCATTGATAATAATTGCGTCTTTAAAAGCAAATAAAGGAGAAACATACAAGTATCCTTTTACAATAAACTTTATAAAATAACACACAATACATGAAGATAGAAAACACAAAAGCGCAAATGCGAAAAGGTGTTTTAGAGTATTGTATACTTTCCATACTACAACATGGAGATGCTTATACTTCTGAAATACTAAAAACGCTAAAAGCTGCAGAAATGATTGTGGTTGAAGGTACCATTTACCCATTATTAACACGTTTAAAAAACGCAGGTTTATTAACCTACAGATGGGAAGAATCAACTTCTGGACCACCAAGAAAATATTACGTTTTAACAGAAAATGGAGGTATGTTCCTTAAAGAATTAGACAAAACCTGGAGCAATCTAGTAAATGCAGTACACCAAGTAACAACAACAAAATCAACTAAAGATGAATAAGACTATAAACATAAATTTGGGTGGATTTTTCTTTCACATAGATGAAACCGCTTATAGCAAATTAAAGAGATATTTAGAATCCATTTCTAGGTCGCTAAGCGATGATCCGCAAGGAAAAAATGAAATTATTTCTGACATTGAAGCACGTATTAGCGAGCTACTTTCAGAAAGAATTACAGATGCTAGACAGGTTGTAAACGAAAGCGATATTGAAGAAGTTATTGCTATTATGGGACAACCAGAAGATTATGCAGATGCTGAAGAAGGTTATGCTGAGACAAACTATTCTTATCAAAGAAGAAATACCAACTCAAAAAAATTATTTAGAAGTGGTGACGATAAGTTCTTAGGTGGTGTTGCAGCTGGATTAGGTCATTATTTTGGAATAGACACAATTTGGGTACGTTTAATCTTCTTAGTATTAGGTTTTAGCGGTGGAGCTGGAATTCCACTATACATTATCTTATGGATTCTTTTACCTGAAGCACAATCTACAGCCGAAAAATTACAGATGGAAGGCGAAGCTGTAAATATTGACAACATTGAAAAAAAAATTCGTGACGAGTTTAACAGCCTTTCAACAAAGGTAAAAGACGGTGCATCAGAGATTAGTGATAAAATATCAAGTGCAGATTATGCGAAGTTAAAACAGCAATCTAAATCGGGTTTACAAGAATTTTTAGACACAATTGGTAAAATTTTCTTAGCAGTATTTAAAGTGTTTGGTAAATTTATTGGAGTAATCTTATTATTTGTTGCCGCAGCAGTTTTACTGTCATTAATAATTGGTTTATTCTCTGTAGGAAGTATTGAAATATTAAATTTTGATAATGACTTTGTTCAATATCCACCATTTTTCTATGATTCAATTTTACCAAAATGGTTACTTACTGTTTTTGGATTCTTATTAATTGGGATTCCGTTTTTAATCTTATTTATTTTAGGATTAAGAATCTTATCGAGTAACGTAAAACAATTCAGTAAAACAACATCTTTAACTTTATTAGGTTTGTGGCTTGTAGCTTTGTTTACAGTAGCTTTTTCAGGAATTGAATTTGCAACTTCACATGCATATAATGGTACTAAAATTGAAAAAAGTGACATTAATATTATAGCAAACGATACGTTAAAAATTAAGATGGTTAATGATGATAATTTATACTATCAGCATAACTTACGAAGAAGAACCAATTCTGAAGAAGTACATGTAAATGACGTAAAGATGGCGTATTCTAACAATGTAAAAATTGATGTAAAAAAGAGTGAGACTAATGAAGCTTACATAGAAATTCATAAAGAATCTAATGGAAGAAACCGTTCTAAAGCAAATAAAAGTGCTTCAGAAATAACATACAAGTACACAATTGAAGACAAAAATTTAACTTTTGACGCTTACTTTTTAAGTGATTATAGAAACATTTGGAAAGACGAGGAAATTAAAGCAACAGTTTATGTTCCTGAAGGTGTTACCGTCTATTTTCATAATTCTACAAAACGTTTTTTATATGGTGTAGATAATTTACAAGATGTAAATGACAAAGACATGAGTAATCAACATTTTACAATGACACCAAAAGGTTTTGATTGTAATGATTGCGAAGAAGATATTATGAGAAATGAAAAAGAAATTAATCAAGAAAGAGAAAGAAAAAGAAGATTAAGAATAAAAGCAGACGGTAATAGTATTGATGTTGAATTTTAAATAACAATTCAGCAATAAAAATCAACAATTGGGTAACCTCTTTTTAAAAAAGAGCGTCATATATAAGACATTTGTTACACAATTTAAAACCAATCAAAAATGAAAACAACTATTTCTAAAGTATTCGCACTACTAATTTTAGCAACTCTAACTATTTCTTGCGCTGGCAACATGTTTAACAGCGTAAGCGGAAACAGAAATGTAAAAACTGAAAACCGTAAAATTCAAGATAATTTTTCAGTAGTTAAAGTTAGCACAGGTATTGATCTTTATATAACACAAGGAAACGAAGTTTCTTTAGTTGTTGAAGCTGATGAAAATTTACTCGACATTATTAAAACTGAAGTAAATGAAAATGGAAAACTAAGCATCTATTCAGAAAAGAACATTTGGAAAGCCAAAGCTCGTAAAGTGCATTTAACACTTACAAATATTGAAGAATTAATTGCCACAAGCGGAAGTGATGTGTACACAGAAAACACTTTAAAAGCAACAAGATTTAAAGTTAGTGTTACTAGCGGAGCTGATGCAAAAATTGATGTTGATGCTGAAAATGTAGAGTCTAACGCAACAAGCGGAGCCGATTTAAGCATTTCTGGAGTAGCAACAAATCATACTTCTAGCGCTACAAGCGGAAGCTCTATTTATGCCTTCGGATTAAAAAGTAAAAAAGCTAAAGTTAGTGTTACAAGTGGAGCAGACATAGATATTTATGCTTCTGAAAGTATTGATGCTAGAGCAACAAGTGGTGGAGATATAGATTATAAAGGAAACCCAACAAACGTTAACAAGAAAGAAACTTCTGGTGGAGACGTAGATGCAAAATAAATATAAAATGGCAAGATTAATTGTACTATTATTTATGGTTTTTTCTGCTGCTTTCTTAAATGCGCAAGTAGATGAAATACCTGCCTACAAACCTGTAGACAAAGAACTACATGAAGAAATTACAAAAATGGACAGTCTTTTTTTTGATGCTTATAATAATTGTAACATGAAAGTTCAGGCAGAAATTTTATCAGAAGATCTAGAATTTTTTCATGACAGAGGCGGTTTATCAACCTCAAAAGAGGCTATTTTAAAAGCTTTAAAAGATAACATTTGTAATAAAGTTACTAGAACACTTATTAAAGGAAGTATTGAAGTATATCCAATTCCTAATTACGGAGCTGTACAAATGGGTTATCATAAGTTTTTCAATAAGCAAGAGCCAAACGGAAAACAAATGGCAAGTAAGTTTGTTACAATTTGGAAAAAAGAAAACAATAAATGGCAAATTACACGTGTAATTAGTCTGCATTAAAAACATTAGAAAACAATTAGTGTAGCTAACCCTAATTGTTACTAATACTTGGTTTTATTAGTTTACTTGGTAAGAGTCGCTGTGGTTAGCGACTCTTACCTTTTTTTTGTTTATCCACTTGACTTTCCAATAAAAAATCACGAAATTCGCTAACTATGAATATAAAATATTGAAACGTTGCATATTAGTGTTAACGTTGGCAATAATTAAACAAAACATACTTAAACTAAAAATTTAGTTATATTTGAATTCACTATAAAAATAACTTTATGAATTCAAAAAATGTTTTTAAAATACTTTTAATAAATACTATTCTAATTGGATTTTCAAGTTGTAAAGAAGAAAAAAGAGTAATTGAAAAAATTGATTTCAAAACCGACTATAAATTTTCTTATGAAATAGAAGACAAAATAGCTAAAGACACTGTTCCTTGGAAACATCAATTTTCGGCTGCTGATTATGCTACAAAAGGAGATTATAAAAACGCTTTACTTCAATGGGACTTGGCAATGGGAACAAGGGAAAATAACTATACAGAAACCCAAATAGACTCAATAAATCAAAAGTATTCTAAAGTTAATGCTACAGACTATATTATTAAACAATCAAAGAAAAGCCAAGTAGTAATAATAAATGAAGCACATCACAATTCTTTTCATCGAGTATTCACAAAATCACTTCTTCAAAAACTATTCGATAATGGATATAAAAATTTAGGCCTTGAAGCATTAGGAAATGGAGAGTATTTAGATTCAACACTCAATAGTAGAAAATATCCAATTCTTAAAACAGGCCACTATATAAAAGACCCTCAATTTGGAAATTTAGTCAGAGAAGCTTTAGAAATTGGCTATGAATTATTTGCATATGAGAATATGGGAAAAGGAAGTGGAAAACCAAGAGAAATTGAACAAGCAAAAAATATTGAGAAAATAATAAACTCAAAACCGAATGAGAAATTTCTAATTCATTGTGGCTTTGACCACGCTTTGGAAGGAATTCATAGATCTTGGGAAAAAGCTATGGCTGGAAGATTAACCGAATATACAGAGATAAATCCTCTAACTATTAATCAAGTACTTTATAGCGAGAAAAGCAAACCTGAATATAGTCACCCACTTTTAAAGGCGTTAGATATTAAAGAGTCATCAGTAATAATTGACAAAAATAATAACCCATTAAAATATGAACGTAGAGATGCTTGGACTGACATAGCTGTCTTTCATCCAATAACAAGCTATATAAATGACAGACCAATTTGGTTATTTGATAACGGAAATAAAAAAATTTCAATTTCATTAACAGATATTAGAATTAAATTTCCTGTTATGGTTTTAGCTTTCAAAAAAGGAGAAGATATAAATTCGGCTGTTCCAATTGACATAACAGAAGTAAAAAACAAAAAAGAAAGTTTTAGTCTCGGATTAAAACAAGGAAATTATGTAATTGTAGTTACAAATGGAATAGAGTCAGTAAAATTTGAACAAAGCGTAAAATAACTATTGCCAACAACGTGTATAATTCATTGCTAGTACTCGCCTACTTACGAAAATCCTCGCGGATTTTCTATTTGGTTTGTATTTGCTAAATTAGGTGCTGAAACACGCAACGAAATCATACACAAACACGATGGGATGCAATACCTTCGGTCTTTTGCATCCCATCGCCCCGCGGCTTCGCCGATGACATGTAAAAACTCCAGCTTTTTAATTTCGTAATAAAACTTAATAATGTTTACTTTTTCATTTAACCATATAGCACTTTCTGTAAAAGATGTTAACCAATCTGTTGAATTTTATCAAAAAACACTTCAACTTAAAGAAATTAAGAATACTGCTTCTGACTCAAAAACAAGATGGTTATCCATTAATGAAGGAAAACAACTTCACCTTATTCCTCGTCCAAATTTTGAAATAAAGATTAATAAAGCTGCTCATTTTGCACTAACTACATCTAATCTAGATTCTTTTATAACAAATCTAAAAGAATTAAAAATTGATTGCTCTGATTGGCTTAATACACCAAATAAAGATTACATACGAAAAGATGGAATTAGACAGGTTTACTTTCAAGACCCAGATGGATATTGGATTGAAATAAATAATGATATTTAATACCGTTTTTTACACTTATCAATTCTCTAATTATAAAAAAACAAACTCTTTTTTCGTATTTTTGAATAATGAAAAAGTCCACTTTACTTATTTTATTATTTCTAAGTCTTGGTTTAATAGCTCAAGAGTTACCCAAAGGATTTGTTTATCTAAATGATGTTGTTCCGTCCATAGAAACAGAACTACGTTATTGTTCTCATAATAATTTTATAGGAATTCCTATTGATGGTTACGAAGACAATGCACTTATTATTTCAACAAAAGCTGCAAATGCATTGAAAAAAGTACAAGAAGAAATCCTAAAAAAAGGCTTCAGTTTAAAAGTATTTGATGCGTATAGGCCACAACAAGCCGTTAATCATTTTGTACGTTGGGCGCGCGTACTAAACGACACTGTAAAAAAGAGAGAATATTATCCAAATATTCCCAAACGTCAGTTATTTAACCTTGGCTATATTGCTTCAAAATCCGGACACACTCGTGGAAGCACAGTAGATTTAACTTTAATCGACGTAAAAACGGGTACAGAACTAGACATGGGAAGTCCATATGATTTCTTCGGAGAAATATCGCATCCATTTTCTAAAAAATTATCAAAAAAACAACTGGAAAATCGACTTTTACTAAGAACAGTAATGTTAAAAAACAACTTTAGACCTTATGTTAATGAATGGTGGCATTTTACATTACGTAATGAACCATTTCCTAAGACGTATTTCAATTTTCCGATAAAGTAATTTTCTAATCGTGTAATTTTTAACAAATTACTAAGACAGATTATTACAAACGGCATTATCTTTGTTGTTAGGTTTTACAATTATGAAACACTTTAAATATTTTTTCATTTTACTATTTGCACTAATTGCCACGCAAGGATTTTCTCAGTTAGACAATAATAATGGTGGTAATACCAAAGGAAAATCTATTGGTACTTTTGAAGCTCCTTCAAAAACCATTACAAAACCAAAAACTATAGGTTTTGGTAATAATAATGGTTTTAAAACAGCAAGTAAAGAAGAACAGAAAAAACAAAAAAAGAAAGAAGACGAGCGTAAATTAAAAAACAAAGGCATTAAAAATGATGCGCAAGTTGCCAAAGAACGATTCAGTAAAAACTTCAAAAAAATAAACGGTAGATACGCTGTTATAGATCAAAATTTAGGTAGCTTTAGAAGTAATGGTAAATTTATTACCGTGTATTGTAGAGATTATCAACACCCAGATAATGATAGGGTAACTGTTTATCATAACAATGTTCCGGTGGTTTATAATATTGTATTACGTCAAAGTTATCAAAGTTTTAAAATTCCTTTAGAAGTTGGTATCAACACTATAGATTTTAAAGCATTAAACCAAGGAACTTCTGGCCCAAATACTGCTGGTTTTAAAGTATATGACGATTCTGGCACCTTAATTTCTTCAAATCAGTGGGAATTAGCAACAGGCGCAAAAGCTACAATTGCCATTAGTAAAACGGAATAAAACCAATTCTTCGAAATCGTTTTCTTTAATTCCTGAAAACTCTTTTTTATATTCAAAAGAAAACAGTTATTTTTGTTATTGCATTTTAAACAAGCAATTACAAACAACAACTATTCCTTATGAAAAAAATAACCAAAGAAACTTACCTAAACTGGTATAAAGACATGCTCTTTTGGAGAAAATTTGAAGACAAATTAGCAGCAGTTTATATTCAACAAAAAGTAAGAGGTTTTTTGCATTTATACAACGGGCAAGAAGCAGTTTTAGCGGGTGCTTTACACGCAATGGACTTATCTAAAGACAAAATGATAACTGCTTACCGTAATCACGTTCAACCAATTGGTATGGGTGTTGATCCTAAACGCGTAATGGCAGAATTATACGGAAAAGTAACAGGAACTTCTCATGGGATGGGTGGTTCTATGCATATTTTTTCTAAAGAACACCGTTTTTATGGTGGTCACGGAATTGTTGGTGGTCAGATACCATTAGGGGCAGGAATTGCTTTTGGTGATAAATACCAAGGAAATGACGGTGTAACTTTATGTTGTTTTGGAGATGGAGCTGCACGTCAAGGCTCGTTACATGAAACTTTTAACATGGCAATGAACTGGAAATTACCAGTAATTTTTATTGTTGAAAACAATGGTTACGCAATGGGAACTTCAGTAGAAAGAACAGCAAACCATACAGATATTTGGAAACTAGGTTTAGGATACGAAATGCCTTGTGGACCTGTTGATGGGATGAACCCTATTAAAGTTGCTGAAGCTATAGATGAAGCTTTACAAAGAGCAAGACGTGGAGATGGACCAACGTTTTTAGAAATGAAAACCTACCGTTACCGTGGGCACTCAATGTCTGATGCACAACACTATCGTACTAAAGACGAAGTTGAAGAATACAAAAAAATAGATCCTATTACACAAGTATTGGATGTTATTCAAGATAAAAAATATGCATCTGATGAAGAAATTGATGCTATTAAGAAAGAAGTAAAAAGTATGGTTGCAGAATGTGAGAAGTTTGCTGAAGACTCTCCATATCCAGAAGCACAGCAATTATATGACACAGTTTACGATCAAGAAGATTATCCTTTTATAAGCTAATTAAACTCAAGAAAATAATATGGCAACAGTAATAAACATGCCTCGCTTAAGCGATACAATGGAAGAAGGAGTTGTAGCTTCTTGGTTAAAAAAAGTTGGAGATGCAATTGAAGAAGGTGATATCCTTGCCGAAATTGAAACAGATAAAGCTACTATGGAGTTTGAATCTTTTCATGAAGGTACACTTTTACACATTGGTGTTAAAGAAGGAGAAACTGCACCAGTAGATACTTTATTAGCTATTATTGGAGAAAAAGGTGAAGATTTTTCAGCTTTATTAAATGCTCAAGCTGCAATAGAAGAAACTACAGTAGCTAAAGAAGAAACAAAAGATGAAGCAACTAAAAGTGTAGCTGAAACACCAGAAGGTGTTCAAGTTATAACTATGCCTCGTTTAAGTGATACGATGGAAGAAGGAACTGTAGCTTCTTGGTTAAAAAAAGTTGGTGACGCTGTTAGTGAAGGAGATATTCTTGCTGAAATTGAAACAGACAAAGCTACTATGGAGTTTGAATGTTTCTACGAAGGAACATTATTATATGTTGGTATAAACGAAGGTGAAACTGCTCCTGTAGACAGCTTATTGGCTGTTATTGGTCCAGAAGGAACTGATGTTTCTGCAATTGTAGCAACTGGCGGAACTACTGAAAGTGCACCAACAGAAAAAACTACTCCAACAGAAAAAAAAGATGAAACTAAAGTTGTTGAAACTAAATCAACAACTAACACTTCTACAAATAATTCAGGTGGACGTATTTTTGCTTCACCATTAGCTAAGAAAATAGCTAAAGACAAAGGAATTAATTTAGCAGATATTAATGGTTCTGGTGAAAACGGAAGAATTGTTAAAAAAGATGTGGAAAACTACACTCCTGCTGCTAAGACTGTTGAATCTTCTAAGGCTACTTCTTCTGCTCCAACAATCAGTTTTGTTGCTTCTGGAGAAGAAAAATCTGAAGAAGTTAAGAATTCTCAAATGCGTAAAGCAATTGCAAAATCTTTAGGTAACTCTAAATTTTCTGCACCAGATTTCAGTTTAAATATTGAAGTTGACATGGACAATGCAATAGCTTCTAGAAAAACTATAAACGCAATTCCAGACACTAAAGTATCTTTTAATGACATGGTTGTAAAAGCATGTGCAATGGCTTTACAAAAACATCCACAAGTAAATACTTCTTGGACAGACAATAATACTGTTTTCCATAGTCATATTCACGTTGGTGTTGCTGTTGCTGTAGATGATGGTTTATTAGTACCAGTTATAAAACACACAAATCAGTTAAGTTTAACTCAAATTGGTGCTGGTGTTAGAGATTTAGCAGGTAAAGCAAGAAACAAAAAAATAGCTCCTGCAGAAATGCAAGGAAGTACATTTACAGTTTCTAACTTAGGTATGTTTGGTATTGATAACTTTACATCAATTATTAACCAACCAAATTCAGCAATCTTATCTGTTGGTGCAATTGTACAAAAACCAGTTGTTAAAGACGGACAAATAGTTGTAGGTAATACAATGAACTTAACATTAACTTGTGATCACAGAACTGTAGATGGTGCTGTTGGAGCTCAGTTTTTACAAACATTAAAAACGTTTATTGAAAACCCAGTTACAATGCTAGCTTAAAATTTAAAATTTTATACTATAAAAAAGCTCGCAAATTGCGAGCTTTTTTTTTACCTTTATTTTATGAATTCATTAGAAGAAAAACTTAAAAACCCAGTATGGTATTCTTTACAAGAAACACATAAAAAATTCCTTATTGAATATGATGGTGTTCAATTTTATAATCCAGAAATAAATAATTTTGGCGCTTTTTTTAATGCTGAAAAAACTCCCGGTGCTTTAACCCAATATGCCGAAAAAGCAGATAAATTCTTTTTAGTTTCTGAAGACGGAGTTCCAAATATTAATACTGACACTACTATTTTAGAAAAAAAAATAGATGGTTGTCAAATGGTTTTGGAGAATTTAACTGAAGTTACAATAACTGAAGAACTAGTATTATTGACCGAGAAACACATAAACGAAGTTTATGATTTAATCTGGTTGGTAATGCCTGGGTTCTATCAAAAAAGAGGTTTTGAAATGGGTAAGTTTTTTGGAATCTTTAAGGACAATAAATTAGTTGCTATTTCTGGTCAAAGAATGCAAACAGATGATTTTATAGAGATTAGTTCGGTTGTAACGCACCCTAATTACACGAAAAGAGGCTATGCAAAACAGTTAATTTACCATACGTCTAAAGATATTATAAAAGAGAACAAACTTCCAATGCTTCATACAAACAAAGGAAACTTAGCAATTCCTCTTTACGAGAAGCTAGGTTTTAAATTAAGTAGAGACATGAATTGGTGGTTGTTTAGTAAAAAATAAAAAGCTCGTTACTAAAATTTAGTAACGAGCTCTTTACATTTATTATAACTCTAATAAATTAGATTTTTTCCATAGTTAACTCAATACCAACCTTCACCTCTTGACCACCAGCATTAATATTATTGTTAATTAATGATTTTAATAAAGCTCCACTAGCCCTATCAATTTCTACAGAACCACTTGTTGCTGTTCCTGTTGCTTGTCCAGTTACATTTCCTGTTAATGTTAATACAACTTTCTCTGAAGTGATAGAAGTTACCTTATATTCTATTACGTTTTTTAAACCCTGTTGCGCTGTTTCATCTATCCAAGTATCACCTACTTTTACAGGTTTTTCAGGAAAAACTACATTAAACTGATTCTTAAACTGAGCTGTCATTGGGCTATCTGGAGTTACTTTAACATCCATCACTTTTCCATGTACATTACTTTTGGTAGTAATAATCATTTGCAACATAGGTGACATTTGCTGTTTCAACATTAAACCTATTTCATCTAACTCAGAGTCTTCTTTAGATGAATCAAACGACACTGGGAAAAGTCCAATATCCGTATCAATTTTCATTTTATCGATCTTTGTTTCAGAAGTAAAAAGATCATTAGAAACATCTGTAATTTTTGAAATCATATCAATATTAGTAGCTTTCATGCCAACTGATGAATCTAAAGTTTGCTTCATTTTAAAAGCATATTTATCCCCTTTATTATACTTTAAACGTAATAAAACAGATTCTTGAGCAAATGTTAATGATGAAGCAATAACTAACACTAAAATTAAAAACTTTTTCATTTCTGTATAATTAAATTTATTTACTGTAAATATAATCGATTAAACTAAAAAAGCTCGCAAATTGCGAGCGTTTTATATCTATATTTTATATTTCCTAAAAATCTTGATTCATATCCCAAGCTTCTAAAGTTTCTTTAAGTGTTTTAATAAACATTCCTCCCAAAGCACCGTTTACAACTCTATGATCGTAAGAGTGAGAAACAAACATTTTTTGTCTGATTCCAATAAAATCTCCATCAGGTGTTTCAATTACAGCTGGCACTTTTCTTATAGCTCCTAAAGCTAAAATTGCTACTTGTGGCTGATTGATAATTGGTGTTCCCATTACAGAACCAAAACTACCTACATTTGTAACAGTATATGTTCCTCCTTGAATTTCATCTGGCTTTAATTGATTATTTCTTGCTCTTCCTGCTAAATCATTTACAGCTTTTGTCATTCCAACCAAGTTTAATTGATCTGCATTTTTAATAACAGGAACAATTAAATTTCCGTCTGGTAAAGCTGCAGCCATACCAAGGTTTATATTTTTCTTTTTAATAATTGTATCACCATTTAAAGCAATATTTATTAAAGGATATTTTTTAATAGTTGATGCAACAGCATGCATTAAAATTGGTGTAAAAGTAAGCTTTTCTCCTTCTCTTTTTAAGAAAGCATCTTTTACTTTTCCTCTCCATTTTACAATATTAGTTACATCTATCTCAATAAAAGATTGTACATGTGCAGAAGTTTGAACAGAATCTACCATGTGTTTCGCAATAAGTTTCCCCATACGAGACATTTCTATAACCTCATCTTCTCCGTTTACAGAAACTGGCGCAGCTTTTGGAGTATTTTTTTCAACCTTTTTGGGTTGAGATTTCTCGACTGTACTCGAAATGACAGGAGCATTTCCTCTATTTCCTAAATAAGATAATATATCTTCTTTTGTAACTCTTCCATCTTTTCCAGAACCAGCAATAGTTTCTAATTCCGCCATAGAAACTCCTTCTGTTTGTGCAATATTTCTTACTAATGGAGAATAAAACTTTCCACTTTCAGAAGTTTTAGAAATTGGAGTGGCAACAGTTTCTTTAGCAATTTCAACACTTTTGGCTGCTTCTGTAACTGCAGCTACCGGAGCAACTTCAGCTTTAACAACAGGAGCTGAAACTTCTACACTTCCACCTTCAGTTTCTATTACCGCAATGGTATCTCCAACATTAACAACCGAATCTTTATCGAATAAAATTTCTACAAGTGTTCCTTCTACTTCACTTGGCACTTCACTATCTACTTTATCTGTAGCAATTTCTACAACTGCTTCATCTAATTCAATAGTATCACCAACCTCTTTTAACCAAGAAGTAATAGTTGCTTCTGCAACACTTTCACCCATTTTAGGTAACTTTAATTCGAATCTTGCCATAGTAAGTCTGTTTTAACGAGAACAAAAGTACAAAATACTACGGATTTTTTCATCTTTTTATTGATGAAAATTTTTACACATATTTGCACTATTCGTAAAAAACAAAGCCAAAAATCAACTATAAAACAAATAACGTTGATTTTTGGCTTTAAAATTATATTTTCAATAATTAACTACACCCAATCTTTAGGTTTAGCTAACACTTTTAATAATTTATTTTCTTCAGAATCTTCTTTTGGATGATGATTGTAAACCCATTGTACTGTTGGCGGCAAACTCATTAGAATACTTTCAATACGTCCGTTTGTTTTTAACCCAAATAAAGTTCCTCTATCATGTACTAAATTGAATTCTACATAACGACCTCTTCTAACTTCTTGCCAATCTTTATGCTCTTTGGTAAATTCAATTTCTTTTCTTTTTTCAACAATAGGTACATAACTTTCTAAAAAACTGTTTCCTACTTCTGTTACAAAATTATATCTATCTTGAATTGAAAATTCTTCAGTTTCTTTTAAATAATCAAAGAACAAACCTCCTATTCCACGAGCTTCATTTCTATGTTTATTCCAAAAATAATTATCGCACGTTTCTTTAAACTTCGGATAAAATTCTGAATTATGTTTGTCGCAAACCGTTTTACAAACTGTATGAAAATGTGTTGCATCTTCTTCAAATAAATAATACGGCGTTAAATCTTGTCCGCCACCAAACCATTGTGTAACAATGTTTCCTGCTTCATCATACATTTCAAAATAACGCCAATTTGCATGTACCGTTGGAATGAACGGATTTGTTGGGTGCAAGACTAAACTTAATCCACAAGCAAAGAAATTTCCTTCTTTTACGCCAAACTGTTTTCTTAATGCTTCTGGTAATTCCCCAAAAACTTTAGAAATATTTACGCCACCTTTTTCAAAAATGTTTCCATTTTCTATAACGCGTGTTCTTCCTCCTCCACCTTCAGCACGTTTCCAATTGTCTTCTTGAAACGTAGCTTTCCCATCAACTTTTTCTAATGTTGAAGTTATGGTGTCTTGTAATTCTTGTATGTATTTAAAAAACTGTTCTTTCATTTTGTTTATTTAACAATGCTACTGTTTTTACGGATGCTGCTGTTACCGATAACGGTAAAACAATTATAATTCCTACAACCGGAATTAATAAACACAGCATAAAAACAATTCCGTTTCCAATAGAAACACCTTTATTATTACCAACAAAGTTGATACTTTCTTTATAATCTAAATGCCTTTCTAACGTATAATCCATGTTTCCAAAACCTGCATAATATGACTGAATCAAAAACAATAAAACGGTAGAAAATATATTTACAACAGGAATAAACTTTAGTAATAAAATTGGTAATGTAATTAACAACTCTTTACCTAAATTTCTAAAATTGATTCTAATTGCTCTCCATAATTGCTCTTGAAAAGACGTTTTTCTATGATTATGGTTTAACTTTCCATTGAAATGAATTTCAATTTTTTCGGAAACCGGACTCATAAATGGCGCAGATAATGCTAAAATAATGTGTTTGTATAAGATTAATCCGATAACTAAAACAAAGATTCCACCAATAAATGAGGTGATTGTTGTTATGGTTTCTTTACCCCAATCCCAAATCCAGATTTTGGCTAAGAAGACACCAATATTATCTGATAATCCATACGCAGTAAAACCAACAATGGTTGCTGTTAAAACGCTAATTAAAATTGGGATTGCAAAATATTTCCAGAGTTTTAGTTTAGATATTAAACTAAATGCGCCAGTGTAGGCTTTAATTCCGCTTAAAATATTTTGTATCATTTTAATTAAATCATGTTTTTATTACAATAGGTAGCTTTCTCGAAATCTCTTATGTTTATTGAGATAATTGGCACTTCTGGAAATAACTCATTCAGTTTAGTAACAATTTGTTTAGACAAATTTGCTTTTTGAGCTTCTGTTCTTCCTTCCATTATATTTGCAAAAACATGTATAAAATCGGAATTACCTCCTTGTACCAAAGAATGCTTAAAAGGATTCATGCGCACTTTTATATCATTTCTACCAAATAAACCAGTTTCGAAAGCGGTTTCAAAAACGGCTTCTATTACTTTTTGTGGATCTTGAATTTCAAGAATTGGTTCTGAACAATCTAATATAAAATGTGGCATCTTAGTTTCTTTTTATTCCTAAATTTCTTTATCTCACAGACTCCGTCCGCGTTAGCGATTGAAATGGCATCCTTTTTGCTTTTTCTGCAAAAAGATATAATGGAAAGCGCGACCACGCTTTTTTGCGTGGTAACGCCCAAATTATTATTTTAAGACGGACTCTTGTATTCTTTTACAGCGTCAATAAACGCCTTGGCATTGTCTAACGGAATGTTTGGTAAAATACCGTGACCCAAGTTTACAATGTACTTGTCTTTACCAAATTCGTTGATCATTTGGGTTACCATTTTCTTGATTTCCGCAGGTGGCGAAAACAATCTTGTTGGGTCAAAATTACCTTGTAATGTAATATTTCCACCAGATAAATAACGAGCATTTCTCGCTGAACACGTCCAATCTACACCTAAAGCCGAAGCTCCTGATTTTGCCATAGTATCTAAGGCAAACCAACATCCTTTTCCGAATGCAATTACGGGTGCTTCATCTTTTAAAGCATCGATAATTTGCTGAATATATTGCCAAGAGAATTCTTGATAATCTACTGGAGATAACATTCCTCCCCAAGAATCAAAAACCTGAACAGCATTAACTCCTGCTGCAACTTTTGCTTTTAAATAAGCAATTGTTGTGTCTGTAATTTTTTGTAATAATTGATGCGCAGCAATTGGATTTGTAAAACAAAACTGCTTTGCTTTATCAAAGTTTTTAGAACCCTGACCTTGCACACAGTAGCATAAAATTGTCCATGGAGAACCTGCAAAACCAATTAAAGGAACCTCGTCATTTAATTTTTCTTTTGTTGCTTTTATGGCATCCATTACATACCCTAAAGTATCTTGTATATCTGGAACAATAACTGAATCTAAATCTTTTTGAGAACGGATAGGGTTTGGTAAATAAGGCCCAAAATCTGGTTTCATTTCCACATGAATATTCATTGCTTGTGGAATTACCAAAATGTCTGAAAAAAGAATTGCAGCGTCCATTCCGTATCTTCGGATTGGTTGTACCGTAATTTCTGAGGCTAATTCTGGAGTTTGGCATCGTGTAAAGAAATCGTATTTCTTTTTGATTTCCATGAACTCTGGTAAATATCTTCCTGCTTGACGCATCATCCAAACTGGTGGACGGTCTACAGTTTCTCCCTTTAATGCTCTTAAAAATAAATCGTTTTTTATCATGATATAGCTTTTGGCTATTGGCTTTTAGCTTTTGGCTTTGGCTTTTAGCTATTCTTTATTGTATGTTTTTTTACATTTTTGATACAGCTAACATCGCCATATCAATTGCTTTACTTATTTTTTGAATATCTTTTTCTGTTAAAGCTGATGATAAAAACCATGCTTCAAACTGAGATGGAGGTAAAAACACACCATTTTTGATCATTTCCCAAAAGAATACTGCAAATTTCTCTGTATCTGAAGTTTGTGCTTCATCGAAATTTGTAACATTTACTTTTGTGAAAAACGGATTTATCATAGAACCGAATCTATTTACAACCAAATCAATATTATATTTCTTAGCAGTTTCTAAAAGAATTACTTCTAAAATCCCTCCTATTTCTTCGAACTTTTTATATGGATTTTGTTTCTTCAATTCCGTTAAAGTTGCGATTCCGCCAGCCATTGCAATTGGATTTCCACTTAACGTTCCTGCTTGATACATTCCGCCTAATGGCGCAACTTCTTGCATAATTTCTTCTCTTGCTCCATACGCTCCAACTGGAAAACCTCCACCAATTACCTTACCTAAACAAGTAATATCTGCTTCAACGCCCAATAATTCTTGTGCGCCACCAAATTTAGAACGAAAACCTGTCATAACCTCATCAGCAATTAACAATGCTCCTTTTGTTTCTAAATAATCTTTTAATTCTTTTAAGAAATTGTTCTGCGGAATTACAACGCCCATATTTCCACCAATTGGCTCAATAATTACACCAGCAATATTATCATCTCCTTCAAAATGTTTTTTTACACTTTCTAAATTATTGTATTCTGCAATTAATGTATTTTTTACAGCGCCTTCTGGAACTCCTTTTGAACCTGGTAAACTTAACGTTGCTAAACCAGAACCTGCTGCAACCAACAATGCATCTTGATGACCATGGTAACAACCTGCAAATTTTATAATTTTATCTTTTCCAGTGAATGCTCTTGCTAAACGTATTCCGCTTAAAACAGCTTCTGTACCAGAATTTACAAAACGGACTTTATCCATTCCCGGAAAAGCATCACAAACTATTTTTGCTAATTTGATTTCGTTTTCTGTAGAAGCTCCAAAAGAGTATCCACTTTTTAAGGCTTTTTCAACTCCTTTTTGCACTTTTTTATGTCTATGACCTAAGATCATTGGTCCGTAAGACAATACTAAATCTACATATTTGTTTCCATCAACATCTGTAATTTTAGTTCCTTTTGCTTTTTTGATAAACAACGGATTTCCACCAACTGATGAAAATGCTCTTACGGGAGAATTTACCGCTCCAACAAGGTTTACCAATCCTTTTTTATATAATTTTTCTGATTTTTTGAAACTCATCAATTACCTTTTTACTAAATATGAATTAAAAGTTTTAGAAGCACTCATTTGCTGTTGCCAAAATAAAAGAGGAATAATTGCGCCTAAAGTTCCAATAGCTCCAAAAAACATCCACATAATAGCAGTAGCAACAACTCCTAAAACTAAGCCTATTAATATCATCGTTTTATTTGGTTCTCCTTTTATATCATTGACGTGAACTTTTTCAATATTGCCACAGTTTTGGCAATTTATTTGAAATTCAGTTCCTTTTTCCATTTGTAAATCTGGTCTTGTTACAGAACTTGATTTAATGACAATATCATCTTTACAAGATTTACAATGTTTATATAAATTCATAATTTATCTATTTAAAACTTTTGCCGCTTCCTTAGCAAAATAAGTAATAATAATATCAGCTCCTGCTCTTTTCATAGACAGTAAACTTTCCATCATTACTTTTTCTCCATCAATCCAACCTTTTTCTGCGGCAGCTTTTATCATTGAATATTCTCCACTTACGTTGTAACACGCAATTGGCCTGTCAAAATTATTTTTTAAATCTCTAATAATATCTAAATAAGACATTGCTGGTTTTACCATTAAAATATCGGCTCCTTCTTGATCGTCAAAAGTTGCTTCGCGCATTCCTTCGTCTCTATTTGCTGGATCCATTTGATAGGTTCTTCTGTCTCCAAAACTTGGCGCAGAATCTACCGCTTCTCTAAATGGTCCGTAAAATGCTGATGAATATTTAACAGAATAGCCCATAATTGGCAAGTTTGCAAAACCTGAATTGTCTAAAGATTGACGCATCATATCAATTGTTCCGTCCATCATTCCTGAAGGCGCAACCATATCTGCTCCTGCTTTAGCATGGGAAATAGTTTGCTTTGCAAGGTTTACTAATGTTGCATCATTATCAACATCATTGTTATGAATAACACCACAATGTCCATGACTTGTATATTCACAAAAACAAACATCAGTTATTACATATAAACCTGGATAATTTTTCTTGATAAAACGGATTGCTTGTTGCATAACTCCGTTATCGTTCCAAGTTTCGGTTCCTTCTTCGTCTTTCTTTGAAGGGATTCCAAATAATAAAACCGCTGGAATATTTAATTCAACAACCTCATCTAATTCCTTAGAAATTCTATCCAAAGAATATCTTTTTATTCCTGGCATTGAAGTTATTTCTGATTCAACATTTTCTCCTTCTTCAATAAAAAGTGGATACACAAAATCGTCTACAGAAAGTTTAGTTTCTTGAACTAACCTTCTTATACCTGCTGTTTTTCTAAGTCTTCTTGTTCTGAACATATAATTTCAATTTGTCAGTTCGAGCGCAGTCGAGAACTCATTAACCTCTCGACTGCGCTCGAGGAGACATTTATTTCTTTACAAAATGTAAATTCACCATTTCAATTACACTCTCAACTGTTGGCAGATTAGCCACTTGCACGTTTTCAAAATGTTTTCTTGCTTCTTTTGCTGTACTTTCTCCAATACAAAAAGCTACTTTATTAGCTTTATTTTCTTGCAAATAACTCTCTACAGTAGATGGACTGTAAAATAAAACTCCGTTTACAGAATCATCAACTATTGTTGGGCTAAACATTGTTTTGTACGCTTCTACTTCGTTGACTCTAATTCCGTTTTCAGTTAAAACTGTTGGTAACGTATCTAAACGTAAATCGCTACAGAAATAGGTAACTTTTTGTTCTGGAATTTCCAAAGAAAGATACTCTGCTAACTTTGCGGCATTTCTTGCGGCATGTTTAACTTTACCTATTCTTTGTTCTATTAATTTCTTAGTTCTACGGCCAACACAGTAAATGTTTTTAAACTGTAACTCATCCGAAGTAAAAGAATTTAAAATAGATTCTACACCATTTTTACTTGTAAAAATCACGTTTTTAATTTCGTCTTTTACTGTTTTTGGCGGAATTCTATTAAAACGTATTTTAATGAAATCGCTACTTTCAACTTTCATAGAAGTTGGCAATAAATTCTTTTGAATTTCTGATAAAGATTTTGTTGAATATACTGAAAATTCTTTTTCAATATCTTCATCTTCAAGCATTAATTCTTTTCCGCCACGATTAATAATATAATCGGCACAATCTTTTGCTAAATAACGATGACGACCAACTTTACCCGTTTTATTAACTGATAATTTTTTGGTTCCGTCTCTACTTAATAAAACACCTTTAAAGTTTATTTCTTCGGTTTTTTCATCAATATAAGCCAAAGCTCCTATTGGCGCTGTACAACCGCCTTCCAATAAGTTTAAGAATTCGCGCTCAATACCAGTACAAACTTGTGTCTCGTAGTGATTTAATTGCTCGCATGCGTCTTTTATATAATCGTCTTCATTTAAGGCAGTAATCATAATTACACCTTGTGCTGGCGCAGGAATCATCCAAGATAGATTAACTGCTCCGCCTGGTCTTTTTCCTATTCTTTCTAATCCGGCAGCTGCAAAAACAGCTCCGTTCCAATCGTTATTTTCTAATTTTTCTAAACGTGTATTTACATTTCCTCTTAAATCAACAACTTTATGCGTTGGATATCGATTTAACCACATTGCTTTTCTACGCAAACTCCCAGTTGCAATAACGCCATTTGGCTGCCCAAAAAACTCTTCGTTGTCTTTTAAAACTAAAATATCGTTGTAATTTGCGCGTTTTAAAACGGCAGCTTGAATAATTCCTTCAGGTAAAACTGTTGGAACATCTTTCATTGAGTGAACAGCAATATCAATATCGCCATTTAACATTGCAATGTCTAAATTTTTGGTGAAAATCCCTGTAATACCAAGTTCATACAAAGGTTTATCTAAAACGATATCTCCTGTAGATTTTATCGGAACTATTTCGCATTTATACTCTAAAAATTCAAGTTGTTTACGAACTTTATTTGCTTGCCAAAGTGCTAATTCACTATCGCGAGTTCCTATTCTAATTGTTTTTTGCATGGTGTCTTAGTTGTTTCCAAAGATTTTCTGAATAACTTCTATACTATCTGTAACAGAAGTTTGTTCATCTTTTAAGTGTTTAACAAATTGCGTTGTGATTTTTTGAATCATACGCGATGTTAAAATTTCTGCCTGATCTTCATTAAAATTCTTAATCTTCTTTTTTTGAAAATTAATTTCATCTTTCTGAATTGTTTCAAGCGATTGCTTTAATGTATTTATTGCGGGTGTAAATCGGCGATGATTTAACCAAGCTGTAAATTCTTCTTTATGCTCGTCAATAATTTTTTCTGCGGAAGGAATTTCTGCTTGACGAATTGCCAACGTTTTATCAGTAATTTTAGATAATTCATCAACATTTACCAAAGAAACGCTGTTTAAATTAGCTACTTCTTTTGACACGTTTTCTGGCATCGACAAATCTAAAATTAAAATTTCTTTGCCTTCTGAAACATGCGCTGTAGTAATTGTTGGTTTATCGGCACCTGTAGAAACTATTAAAACGTCTGTATTTGCTACTTCTTCGTGTAAATTAGCATACGATGCTTTTTTAATTGAAGGATGTTCTTTTACAAATTCTGCTGCTTTTTCTTCAGTTCTATTAATTAACGTTACAGTTTTATTTTGCGTGTACTCGGCAAGATTTTTACAAGTATGTTTCCCCATTTTTCCTAATCCAAAAACTAAAATGTTTTTCAAATTAAAATCGGCAACATTTTCAATTATGTATTGAACCGCTGCATATGAAACCGATGTTGTTCCAGAACTCAACTTAGTTTCGTTCTTAACACGCTTACTTGCTTGCATAATATTATTTAGCAAACGTTCTAAATACGCATTGGTTGTTCCTAATTTTTTTGCTTGTTTAAAGGCTTGGCGTAATTGCCCAACAATTTCATAATCTCCTAAAATCTGGCTATCTAAACCTGTTCCCATTCTAAATAAATGCCTTACAGCGTCTTTATTTTTAGAAACATTAGAAACTTTTGCAAATTCATCTACATTTCCGTTAGAGTATTTACACAATAAATTTATCAATTGAAAAGGATGTTCTGCAAAACCAGTAATTTCTGTTCTATTACAAGTTGATAAAACTAAAATACCATCTACACCGCTCTGTTTAGCTTCTTCTAATAAGGCAATTTGATTCTCTTTAGACAAAGAAAATTTACCTCTTATTTGCGCATCGGCTTTTTTATAGCTGACACCAATATTGTATAGATTCGTATTCTTGTGATGGAAAGTCATTCAATAATTTCAAATATCGCTCAAAAGTAAAAAGAACAGCAAGAAAAAAGTATCGCTAAAAGAACTTTAAATGTCGTTTTTTGTTTTTTAGTTTATTTTATGATAAATATCATCTAAATGACTTATTTTTGCAATGAATTTAGCTATTTGAATGAATTTAATTTAGAACGAATCTAAATAAAATACTCTCTTTTAATATTTTTGATGATGCCAAAAAATGTCGCTCAGAGTCCTTTTGAAGAAATTAATCTCGAAAACGATTTTTTAGTCTTACACACTCAAAATGAGACTTCTAAAACTCGTCATTTAGAGAGAGATATTGATAGCACATTTATTCAATTACATTTTTGCATACGCGGAAACTTAAAATTTCATTTTAATAATGGTAATTATACCTTTGATGTTTTAGACAAACATTCAATTTTACTATACAATCCGCAACAAAAATTACCGATAAATTTAGAGATTTTACCAAAATCTACAATGGTTTCTTTATTAATATCGATAAAGAAATTCCATTCTTTATTCTCAAAGGAAGCAAGCTATATTCCTTTTTTGTCTGAAGAAAATAGCAATAGAAAATATTATGATGACAGTGTTATAAAACCAACCGTTTTAATAGTTTTGCAGCAAATTATTAATGCCAACATCAACAGTTCGATAAAAGATTTATACATAAAGGGAAAAATTTACGAATTGCTAAGTTTACATTTTCAGAAAGATGAAAACGTGGAAGGTGAATATTGTCCGTTTTTGGTTGATGAACGCGATGTTTTAAAAATAAGAAAAGCGAAAGAAATTATTATTTCAAGAATGGCAGAACCGCCAAGTTTACAAGAATTAGCAAACGAAATTGGTTTAAATTTAAAGAAGCTGAAAGAAGGTTTTAAGCAAATTTATGGAGATACGGTTTTCAGTTTTTTATTTGATTACAAAATGGAGCATTCAAAAAAACTTTTAGAAAGCAATCAATACAACGTAAATGAAGTTGGTTTACAAGTTGGTTACAGCACTTCGAGTCATTTTATTGCAGCGTTTAAAAAGAAATTTGGCACAACACCTAAACAGTATGTTTTATCATTACAAAATAGTTAGATGGAACAATTAACACATTACGACATAGAAAACACGCAACAACAATTCCCTATTACAATTGTTTGCGACGCAATTAGAACGCCAGAAAACATAGGTATGTGTTTTAGAATATCGGAAAGTTTTGGTGTGCAAAAAATTTATTTACATCAAGATTCTCCTTCAATCGAAAACAGAAAAGTTGCAAACACAGCAAGAAATACGGTAGCTCAGATTGAACATGAAATTTACACAGATTTTGAAGCTACCATCAACAAATTAAAAGACCAAGGAAACACAATTATTGGTATAGAAATTACTGATAAAAGCATAAATATTCAAGATTTTGATTTTGCTTCAAAAGAAAAAATCGTATTACTTTTGGGTAGCGAACGAAACGGAATAGAAAATATAAATTTAGTAGATGCAACGGTTGCGATACCAATGTTTGGGAGAAATTCGAGCATGAACGTAATACATAGTTTAGCGATTGCATTGTATGAAACTACAAATCAGTTAAGAAGCCCATCCTAACCTTCCCGAAGGGAAGGAATTGAGCAACTGAATGTATAAAGAATAAAATTCTGAAACTCTCGAAGCTTCAGTATATAATAACAAAATAAAAACCAGCAACCACCGCTGCAAGTTTCCTCCCTTTGGGAGGATTAAGGTGGGCTTTTATGAAAGGAGTTTTATTAGTAAACTTAGGATCGCCAAAAAGCACAGATCCAAAAGACGTAAAAAATTATTTAGGCGAATTCTTAATGGACGAACGCGTTATTGACGTTCCGTATTGGTTACGTTCTTTTATTGTAAAAGGAATTATTTTAAATACTCGACCAAAACAATCTGCCGCAGCGTATAAAAAAATATGGTGGAAAGATGGTTCTCCATTAATTGTTTTATCAGAAAGATTACAAAAGAAAGTGCAACAAAAAACAGAACTTCCTGTAGCTTTGGCTATGCGTTATGGAAATCCGAATTTAAAAAGCGGACTACAAGAACTGCATGACAAAGGTGTTACTGAGGTTATGTTAGTTCCATTGTATCCACAATTTGCAATGGCAACCACAGAAACTATTGTTGTTCTTGCTGAAGAGTTAAGAAAAGAATTCTTTCCTAAAATGAAAATTACTGATGTTCCTGCGTTTTACAACAAACCAGAATATATTTCTGCTTTATCAAACTCCATCAAAGATTATTTAGCGGATAAAGATTATGATCACGTATTGTTTTCGTACCACGGAGTTCCAGAACGTCATATTAGAAAATCAGATATTACAAAAAGTCATTGTAAACCTCATATTCCTGGTGAAGCGCCTTGTTGTAGTTCACCTTCTAAAGCACACGAATTTTGCTATAAACATCAATGTCTGCAAACCACAAAAAATGTAATTGAAGCATTAGGTTGGGATAAAAATAAAGTTTCAACTTCGTTTCAATCTCGTTTAGGTGTTGATCCTTGGTTGCAACCTTATACAGACAGAACTATTGTAAATAAAGCTGAAAAAGACGGCATTAAAAAGTTAGCAATTGTAACTCCTGCCTTTGTTTCGGATTGTTTAGAAACATTAGAAGAAATTGCCATGGAAGGAAAACATGAGTTTTTAGAAGCTGGTGGAGAAGAATTCCACACTGTTCCTTGTATTAATGACAATAACGAATGGGTTGATGTTTTAGCTGGATGGATTAATGAGTTTTAGTTAGAAGTTAGAAGTTAGAAGAAAAATAAAACTTCAAAGATCAAACGGACTGTCAGTTCGAGTGAATTTTTGAAGAATGAAAAAATTTGTATCGAGAACTATTTCAAAAGACTTCTCGATACAATTTCGAAGAAAAATCGAAATCACTCGAAGTGACACTGTGAAAAAATAATATTTCAATTTTTGAATCTTTAAATAAAAATTATGGATTTTTTATACGTAAAAGCATTACACATTATTTTTGTAGTAACTTGGTTTGCTGGTTTATTCTACATTGTTAGATTATTTATTTATCATGCAGAAGCAGAAAAAAAAGACGAACCTGCTAAAGAGATTTTACAAACACAATACAAATTAATGAGCAAACGTTTATGGTATATTATTACTTGGCCATCAGCAATTTTAGCGAGCTTTTTTGCCATTTGGATGCTTTGGAAAAACCCCATATATTTAGAAATGCCTTGGATGCACGTAAAACTTGCCTTTGTTTTAGGATTGTATTTTTATCATTTTGCTTGTCATAAAATCTTTAAACAATTACAAAATGATGAAATAAAATACACTGCTTTCAAACTACGAATTTGGAATGAAGTTGCAACCATAATTTTATTTGCAATTGTATTTTTAGTAACCCTAAAAAGCGCAATAAACTGGGTTTGGGGCGTAGTTGGAATTATTCTTTTTGGTACACTTATGATGATGAGTATTAAACTCTACAAAAAAGTAAGAGCTAAAAAATCTTGGGATAAATTGGAGAAAAAAATAATAGAGGAAGATAAAAATCAAGAATCTCTTTAAAAATCACTACAAACGGGCTATAAATTCGATATAAAAGATTTGTTTTTCGTTTATTTTTCAAAAAACCATTTTTTGTTAAAAACTTCAAGGGTTTTGTGAATAAGTACGGCTTTCTTTTTGGCACAATTGAACATACCTTTGAAATGAAAATAGTACTCAAATAGAGTACTATTTTTAAAAGGTAAAAATTGATTTGAATTTGTAGCCAATTTAAAAGATTCCAACCCTTTTAAATTAAATGAGCAAATCACTTGGTTATGTGTCCAAAGCTAATCACCTTTTTTTAAAAGTCGATTGTTACAGCAATCGGCTTTTTTATTTTTCAAATATATAACATTTTTAAAACTTGACAGAAAACTACAAAAGTAATGATGTCAAATAAAAAAATCTAACTCTTAATACTCTGTTCAAAAGGAATTCTATTAACAATACTTCGTCCTAAAGTAACCTCGTCTGCGTATTCTAATTCGTCACCAACGGAAATTCCACGTGCAATAGTAGACGTTATTACATCGTAACTTTCAATTTGTTTGTAAATATAAAAGTTGGTTGTATCGCCTTCCATAGTAGAACTTAGTGCAAAAATTAGTTCTTTAATTTCTCCTTCTTTTACTTTATGTACTAAAGACTCTATTTGTAAATTTTGAGGACCAATTCCTTCAATCGGAGAAATTTTTCCACCTAAAACATGGTACAAACCTCTAAATTGCGCTGTACTTTCAATTGCCATTACATCTCTAATATCTTCAACCACACAAACCAAAGAAGCATTTCTATTAGGATTGCTACAAATAGCACAAATAACTGTGTCTGAAATATTATGACATTTCTCACAAGAATTTACGTTTTCACGTAGTCCAGACAACGCTTCGGTTAAAAATTTTGTATTTTCTGAAGGTTGTTTTAGTAAATGCAACACCAAACGAAGCGCAGTTCTTTTACCTATTCCTGGTAAACGAGAAACTTCATTTACAGCATTTTCAAGAAGTTTTGAAGAAAAATCCATTTTACAAATTTAACTCATTAAAGAGAAAAGAATCAAGAAAAAGAGAAAAGAAAATTCAATACTCAAAAAGAAGTCTTTCTTCTTTTCTCTATATTCTATCTTCTAAAAAAAGTATCTTCGTACTTCAAAATTTTCAACTCGAAATAAAACAATGCAACCACTTCATATAATACTATTAATTGTAGCCTATTTTTCTGTATTAATTTTAATTTCTTACCTAACAGGAAAATCAGCAAATAACGAAACTTTTTTTAAAGCCAACAACTCGTCGCCTTGGTATTTAGTAGCTTTTGGTATGATTGGTGCTTCGCTTTCTGGCGTAACATTTATTTCCGTTCCTGGTTGGGTAGAAGCACAACAATTAAGTTATATGCAAATGGTTTTGGGTTATGTTGTTGGTTATGCAATTATTGGCTTGGTGCTACTTCCACTCTATTATCGATTAAATTTAACTTCAATTTACACCTATTTACAAGATAGATTTGGTAATTATTCCTATAAAACTGGAGCTTCATTCTTCTTATTATCAAGAACAATTGGCGCAGCTTTTAGACTATTTTTAGTTGCCAATGTTTTACAATTATTATTGTTTGATGCTTACGGAATTCCATTTTGGGTAACCGTAACCATTACCATTTTATTAATTTGGCTGTACACTTTTAAAGGCGGAATAAAAACTATAGTTTGGACAGACACATTACAAACGCTTTTTATGTTAATTGCAGTGGGAGTTTGTATTTATGTGATTTCTGATGAATTACAAATCTCAAATTTATTCAGTTATGTTGCCGATAGCGAATTGTCTAAAACCTTCTTTTTTGATGATTTTAAAGCCGGAAATTACTTTTGGAAACGCTTTTTCTCAGGTGCATTTATTGCCATTGTAATGACAGGTTTAGACCAAGATATGATGCAAAAAAACTTAACGTGCCGCAATTTAAAAGACGCTCAAAAAAACATGTTTTGGTTTACAATTGTTTTAGTAATTGTCAACTTTTTCTTTTTAGCTTTAGGTATTTTACTAACCGATTTTGCTCAAAAAAACGGAATAGACGCTCACAAAGATTTATTATTTCCAACCATTGCAGGTAAAGGTCATTTAGGTTTGGCGGCCGCATTGTTCTTTTTACTTGGTTTAATTGCCGCAGCATATTCAAGCGCAGATTCTGCTTTAACATCATTAACAACCTCTTTTTCTATTGATATTGTAGAGATTGATAAAAAGAAAGAAAAAAACGAACAAGAGAAAATTAGAAAGAAAATTCATGTAATATTTTCTTTTATTTTGATTGCTGTAATTCTAATTTTCAAATACTTTATTGCTGATGAAAGTGTGATTGCAAAAATATTCACGTTTGCGGGTTATACCTACGGACCTTTATTAGGTTTATATGCCTTCGGATTATTTACAAAACTGAAAGTTAAAGACAAATTAGTTCCAATCATCTGTATTTTATCACCGTTTATTGCCTACGGAATTAACGAAATTACCAAAACCAAATTTGGTTTCGATTTTGAGTTTTTTATTCTCGTCTTAAACGGTTTAATCACTTTTATTGGACTATATTTAATTAAATCCTCAAAGAATTAAACGCTATTAAGCTCTAATTTAAATTAACTTTTTAAAAAAACCTATTCTAATATGATAAAATCAAACACTCCAATTACTTTTCCATGTGGTGCAGTCATGAAAAACAAATTCATGTTAGCTCCTTTAACCAACCAACAAAGTCATGAAAACGGACAACTTTCTGATGATGAATTTAAGTGGTTAACTATGCGAGCAAAAGGAAATTTTGGTTTGGTTATGACTTGTGCTTCTCACGTTCAAGAAATTGGAAAAGGATTTCCAGGTCAGTTAGGTATTTTTAGCGATGTTTTAAATGAAGGTCATATAAAACTTTCTTCCGCTATAAAAGAACATGGAAGTTTAGCCGTAATTCAATTACATCATGCAGGAATGAGAACTCCTTCAGAATTAATTGGAGAAAATCCAGTTTGTCCTTCAGATAATGAAAAAACAAAAGCGCGTGCACTTACTTTAAATGAAGTAAAACAATTACGAGAAGATTTTATCAACGCAGCAATTAGAGCAAAAAAATGTGGTTATGATGGTGTTGAAGTTCATGGTGCGCACGGATATATTTTAACGCAATTTTTAAGTTCTGAAATAAATAAAAGAACCGATGAATATGGAGGTAACTTAACAAATAGAGCTCGGTTGTTATTTGAAATTGTTGAAGGAATTAGAGAACAATGTGGTAAAGAGTTTTTACTTGGTGTAAGATTGTCTCCAGAAAGATTTGGAATGGATATTGACGAAATAAAAACTGTTTGTCAAAATCTTGTAAATTTGAATAAAATTGATTTTTTAGATATTTCTTTATGGGATGTTTTTAAAATGCCACACGAAGAAAAATATCAAGAAATATCTTTACTCGAGCACTTTAAAAGTATCGACTTTAAAAATGTAAAATGGACAGTTGCTGGAAAAATAAGCAACGCTAAAGACGTTCAAAAAGTTTTAGACAACGATGTAGATTTTGTTTCTATTGGAACATCAGCAATTTTACATCATAATTTCCCTCAATTAGTTATTGAAAATCCAGATTTTAGTCCTGTTGAAGTTCCAATTTCTAAAGAACATCTTAAAAAAGAAGGACTAAGTGAAACTTTTATTACTTATTTAAAAAGATGGCCAGATTTTGTAAAATAAAAACGCATTTTAACAGATTTTATAAGTTGTGAAAAAATCGGTTTCAATTATTGGTGGCGGACCTTCCGCATTTTTACTTGCTTCTTTTTTAGACGAAGCAAAATTTACGGTTACTATTTATGAAAAAAACAAAACTGCAGGACGTAAGTTTTTAGTTGCCGGAAAAGGTGGATTTAACCTTACACATTCCGAAGATATTTCTACTTTTATTAAACGATATACGCCTTCTAATTTTCTAAAAAAAGCACTGTTAAATTTTACAAATGTTGATTTTAGAAATTGGTTAGCAGAAATAGGAATTCCAACTTTTATTGGAAGTAGCAAAAGAGTATATCCAAAAGAAGGCATTAAACCGATTGAAGTTTTAACTACAATTCTAAATCATCTTAAAAGCAAAAATGTAACTATTAAATACGAGCATATTTTTTCTGGTTGGAATTCCGACAATAACCCGATAATCAATAATGCTGCTGTTATTTCTGATTACACAGTTTTCTCTTTAGGAGGCGGAAGCTGGAAAGTTACTGGTTCCGATGGAAGTTGGCTAAATACATTTAAAGAAAAAGGTATTAAAACCATTCCTTTTGAAGCTTCAAATTGTGCCTATAAAATTGATTGGAAATCAGGTTTCATTCAACAAAACGAAGGAAAACCGTTAAAAAATATTGCTGTTTCTTGTGAAGATAAAACACAGAAAGGTGAAGCCGTTATTACTAAATTTGGATTGGAAGGAAATGCTATTTACGGATTAAGCCCGCAAATTAGAGAAGCATTAAATCAACATAAAAAAGCAACAATTTATATTGATTTAAAACCTGCTTTGTCGTTAGAAAATGTGCTTTCTAAAATGATGAGTTCAAATCAAAAAAATACTACGCAAATTTTAAAAAAAGAACTAAAATTAAGTTCCTCTCAAATTGATTTATTAAAAACAAATCTATCAAAAGAAACGTATTTAAATAACAGTTCTTTAGCTGAAAATATTAAAAATTTTCCATTAGAAATTATAGGTTTCAGTCCAATTGATGAAGCAATTTCTACCGTTGGCGGAATTGACCTAAAAGCAGTTAATGAAAACTTTGAAATCAACAATTTACCAAATCAGTTTTGTATTGGAGAAATGCTAAATTGGGATGCGCCAACTGGCGGTTATTTACTTCAGTTTTGTGTAAGTTCTGGTGTTTATTTAGCAGATTATCTAAATAAAATTAAGTAGTTTTTTTCTGCGGAATTCCAGCTTCTAAACAATTAGCAATTAAATTAGCTTCCAACGTTTTTTTAGGAACTTTAAAGTTGAAATATTCCTCTAACGGAATTTCAAAACCTTTATAGTTTAAGTAGTTATTCAAAGCTATATTTAATCCTTCACTAAACAAATGATGTTCCGCTCCTGTTGGATCTTCGTGATATAAATCGTTTTCTGCAAAACCTTTAAATTCTGGACCAACAATATTAATTTGAAATTCATCTGGATTTTTACCAACCGGACTGTGACTTGTACACGCAAATTGATGCCAAAATGCAGATTGAATACAATTATTTTGAAATAACTGACGTACAACCTCTAAAGAATCTATGGTTTCTTGTTCCGTTTCCGTAGGAAAACCAAACATTAAATAGGCATGCACCATTATATTTTCATCAGAAAAAGCTTTGGTAACTCTTGCAACTTGGGCAATATCTACGCCTTTTTTCATCTTTGCCAATAACCTATCCGAAGCAACTTCCAATCCACCAGTTACAGCAATACAACCCGATTTAGATAATAAAGCACATAATTCTGGTGTAAATGTTTTTTCAAACCTGATGTTTGTCCACCAAGTAATATAAATTTTACGCTCAATCAATTTATTTGCCAATGCTTTCAGCATTTTTGGTGGCGCAGCTTCATCAACAAAATGAAAACCTGTAATACCTGTTTCAGAAATTATTTTTTCAATTTTATTTACCAAATCATCAGCTGTGGTGTTTTGGTAATTACCAATATAATCTAAAGTTACATCGCAAAAAGAACATTGTTTCCAGTAGCAACCGTGAGAAATAGTGAGTTTATTCCACTTTCCGTCAGACCACATTCTGTGCATCGGATTCATTACATCTAAAAAAGATAAATATTTTTCCGTAGGCAAACCAACATAACTTGGCGCCGGTAAATTTTTATGATGAAAAATAGTGTTTGGTATTTTGTTCAAATAAACAACTTCATCATTTTTACAGATATAGGTTCTTTCTAAAGACTCCTCGCCTATTTTTCCTTCTAAAAATTCGGTAATTCGCAACAACGGACTTTCACCATCATCTAACGTAATAAAATCTACAAAATCGAAAATTCTTGGATCAGACAGTCGTCTTAATTCTGTGTTGCAATATCCGCCTCCCATTCCTATTTTAATGGTTGGATATTTTTGTTTTATATGCTGCGCACATCGCAAAGCGGAAAATAAATTTCCTGGAAAAGGCACAGTAAAACAGACCAAATCAAAATTGTCTTGTTGTAATTTTTCATCCAACAAATACAACATTTCATCTTCAATTAGAGTAGTTTCATATTGTAAACATTCCGCTAACTCATCAAAACTAGAAGCTGCGCTGGCAATTTGTTCCGCGTAGCGTGTAAAAGAGAAAAACTCATCTACGTTTGCTTTTATAAAATCGCCTAATTCTTCAACAAATAAAGTTGCAATATGTTTTGCTTTGTCTAAAATTCCTAATTTACCAAATTCTACACTTAAGTCTTTTTCTAACTTTATACGTCTATGTCCGTGTGGTAAAAAATCTTTGTGTACAATTTGATACGCTGCAGTAACTTCTTGCACACGTAAATAATTCATTACCGAATCTACCTTATTAATATAATCTTCCTTTTGATTCCAAACCAAAGGCAATTCTTTATTACCAAGCATTGCTGCTTGTTTAAAAATTGCATCAATAAATTCTTTGGTAAAAACTGCCGTAAACAACTCAATACTTAAATCCATTTGCGTTGTTTTCACATTTTTAGATTCTAAAAAACCTTTAATGTACGCAGTTGCGGGATACGCAGTATTTAATTGTGTAAAAGGAGGTGTTATTAATAGTGTGTTTATGGACATAAAATAGTAAAGTGCAAATATACTATCAGATTTATGGAACACCCATTTTAATTATAAAAAAATACGCTACAAGAAATAGTTTAGTTTGTTTCTAAAGGTATTTTTGGGTAACTTCGCTAACGTTGAATATCCACAATTAAAACAATGGATATTCTTTTACAGTTAGCGAACCATCTCCAAAATACCTTTTAAAATACAACAATGCCACAAGATTTAAGTAATCACAGAAAAACATATCAAAAACAAGAACTTTTAGAAAGTACTTGTCCAGAAAATCCGTTAGAATTATTTAGAAACTGGTTTATAAATGCAGACGAATCTGAAACTGTACATGAAGCCAATGCAATGACAGTTTCTTCCATTGGATTAGATGGTTTTCCGAAGAATAGAGTTGTTTTACTTAAAAAATATACTTGGGAAGGTTTTATATTCTACACAAATTATAATTCTGAAAAAGGAAAGGCTATTGCAGCCAACAACAATATCTGTTTATCTTTCTTTTGGGCTGGTTTGGAGCAACAAATTATCATCAAAGGTAGTGCAGAAAAACTAGCAGAAAATTTATCTGACGGTTATTTTGAATCTCGTCCAGACGGAAGCAAATTAGGTGCATTAGCTTCTAACCAAAGTGAAGTTGTAGCATCAAGAGAAGTTTTAGACAAGCAACTTTCCGAAGAAGAAAAAAAACATACTAACAAAGAAATATTAAGACCCAAACATTGGGGCGGTTTTTTAGTAAAGCCAATTTCTATTGAATTTTGGCAAGGACGCCCAAATAGAATGCACGATAGAATACGATATACGTTGCAAAAAGATTTTTCTTGGAAATTAGAAAGATTACAACCGTAATTTTTATATTTACACTTCACTTTTAAAGTTAAAATGAAAACACTTTACATTGTTCGTCACGCAAAATCTTCTTGGAGTTATGATAGCGTGCAAGATATTGATAGACCTTTAAAAGAGCGAGGCATTAATGACGCTCATTTGCTGTCTAAATTTTTAGCCTCAAAAATTAAAAGGCCAGATGTCTTTATTTCTAGTAGTGCTAATAGAGCATTACATACTTCTGTAATTTTTTGCGAAAACTTTAGCTATCCGTTATCTAATTTGCAAATTAAACGTCAATTATATAGTTTTAGCGATGGTTACTTGGTAAAAACCGTAAAAGCATTAGATGATAGTTTTGATAGTGCAATTATTTTTAGTCACGATCATGGAATAAATACATTTGTAAATAAATTTGGAAGCAAACCAATTGCACATGTTTCAACTTGTGGTGTTATTGCAATAGAATTTGAAGAAAAACATTGGAAAAACATAAAGAAAGGAACTACAACAATGGTAGAATTCCCAAAAAATCATAGATAGTTTGTTAGAAATAAAAAAATATGGCGCTATAGATATTGGATCAAATGCAGTTAGATTACTGGTTGCCAATGTTATTATTGAAAAAGGAAAAGAGCCTAAATTTAAAAAATCTGCCTTAATTCGTGTACCTATTCGTTTAGGTGCTGACGCTTTTGTTAACGGAAAAATTTCCGAAGAGAACACCATAAGAATGATTGATGCTATGGAAGCATTTAAACTTTTAATAAAAATCCATGGTGTAGAAAGATACAAAGCCTGTGCAACCTCAGCAATGAGAGAAGCTGAAAATGGACAAGATGTAGCAAAAAAGATTCTTAAAAAAACAGGAATTAAAATTGACATTATTAATGGTAAAGAAGAAGCTAGAATTATTTCTTCAACAGACCTAAAAGAACTAATACAAAGCGATAAATCTTACCTATATGTAGATGTTGGTGGCGGAAGTACAGAATTTACCGTTTTTACTGAAGGAAAAATAGTGAATTCTAAATCCTTTAAAATGGGTACAGTCCGTTTACTAAATAACACAAAATCAGAAAATAAAGTAAAATTTAAAAGTGTTGAAAAATGGATAAAAGAAAATACTAAAGATTTTAAAAGCATATCTTTAATAGGTTCAGGAGGAAATATCAATAAACTTTTTAAAATGTCTGGAAGGACAGAAGGAAACCCAATTTCTTACATTTATTTGAATGCCCAGTATCAATTCTTAAAAAAAATGTCCTATCAAGACAGAATAACTGAACTAAGTTTAAATCCAGATAGAGCAGATGTTATTGTTCCTGCAACCAAAATTTATCTCTCTGCAATGAAATGGAGTGGCGCTAGAAAAATATTTGTACCTAAAATTGGTCTTTCTGACGGAATAATTAAAAGCCTACACTACAATAAGTTATAACTTGTTTTTAAATAATATTAACAACTCTTTAACATTCTTTTTTAATTTACTATCTTTGACATGTGACTTTCACTAAAGATAGTGTGTCATACTAAGTAGAGAAAAATTAAATCAAAATCAAATCATTTATTATGAAAAAACTATTATTTTCTGGAGCATTATTAATGTTCGGATTTACGGTATCTGCACAGGACTTACCTACAAACGCAGAACCAGGAAAATGTTATGTACGCTGTAAAACTCCAGAAGTATGGAAAAATCAAGATGTTACTATCGAAGTAGCACCAGCATACAAAAGAATTGTTACGCATCCTGCACAATACAAAACTGTTACTGAAAGAGTATTAGTTGATGCTGGAGGTGAAAGTTTAGTTGTAGTACCTGCAACTTATGAAAACAGAGATGTTGTTGTTACAACTGACGAAGGTGGACAAAGTTTACGTAGAGTAGCTGCAAAAGCAACTACTTCTAAGCAAGTTGTAATGACTAGAGAAGCGTCTCAACGTTTAGTAACAGTACCTGCTAAATATGAAACTAGAGATGTTGTTATTACTTCTAAAGCAGCATACCAACGTTTAGTTGTTGTTCCTGCTACAATGAAAACTGTAACAGAAACTTTAGTAACTAAAGAAGCGTCTCAGCGTTTAGAGGTTGTACCTGCTAAATATGAAACTAGAGATGTTGTTGTTACTGTAAAAGAAGCTGGATCTCGTTTAGAGATTGTACCTGCTACTTACGAAATGAGAGATGTTGTTATTGTAACAAGAGAAGCTTCTCAACGTTTAACAGTAGTTCCTGCAACTTACGGAACAGAAACTTTATCTTATAGAAAAAAGGTTGAAGGAAACTCTTTAAGAGTTGTACCTGCATCTTTTGGTAGAGATAGTGAAACTATTGAAGTTAGAGCTGCATCTGCAAGATGGCAAATGAGCGAAAAAGCTCCTGATTGTGAGTCTTCTGACCCTAACGATTGTCGTTACTGGTGTTATAAAGAAGTTCCTGCACAATACACTACAGTTAACAAAACTGTTTTAAGTAATGATGCATCTGTATTAGCTAACGCTGGTAAATGTGCTGAAGGTTCTAACGACCCAAGTTGTTTTGCAACGTATACTAAGAGAGTTATGAAAACTCCTCCTACAACAAATGTAATTGCTATACCAGAAGTTACTAAAGTTGTTAAGAAGAGAGTTATGACTAACCCTCCATCAACTAGAACTATAGCAATTCCTGCTGTAACAAAAGTAATTAAGAAAACTGTAATGGTAACTCCTCCTACAACAAGAGTTGTTGCTATACCAGAACAAACTACTACAGTTAAAAGAACTGTTGTTGATACTCCAGCTACAACTAGAGTTGTTGATGTGCCTGCTGTAACTAAAGTAATTAAGAAAACTGTAATGGTAACTCCTCCAACAACGAGAGTTATTGAAATTCCTTCTGAAAGCACTTCAGTAACTGTTACTAATCCTGGAACTCCATCTACAACTACTGTAGCTTCTCCAGCTAAAACTAAAGTTTTTAAGAAGACTGTTATGGTAACTCCTCCAACTACAAGAGTTGTGAAGTCTGAGCCTAAATATTCTACAATCAGAAAGACTGTATTAGAAAAAGATGCTTATGAAGAAACTGTACCAGTTGCAGCTAAATATAAGACTGTAACTAAAGAAGTTTTAGTTTCTAAAGGAGGTTTAACTTCTTGGAAAACTGTTGATTGTGAGTTAGTAAACAACACTCCATTACCAATTAACTGGAACTTAGGAAGTTCAACTTTAACTCCAGCTGCTAAGCGTATTATTGATGCTCGTTTATTACCAGTATTAAATAGCGGTGTTGCTGTAGTAATTGAATCTCATACAGATTCTAGAGGTAACAAAACTAATAATCAAGTTTTATCTGAAAAGAGAGCTGGTTCAGTTGTAAAATACTTAATGTCTAAAGGTGTTAATGGAAGCCAATTAACTGCTAACGGTTTAGGTGAAAACAAATTAACTAACCGTTGTGCTGATGGTGTTTCTTGTTCTGAAAGAGAGCATGCAGCAAACAGAAGAACTACATTTAGAGTTGTAAACCAAAAGTAATTCTATATACTACGATTCACTCTAACAAGAGAATCAAATAAGAAAAACCCGAGCTTTGCTCGGGTTTTTTATTGCCTTAAAATTAAATTATAGTACTCATACTCTTTGTAAACGTTAACTAACTAACTAACTAACTAACTAACTAACTAACTAACTAACTAACTAACTAACTAACTATATAAGAAAGCCTATAGCTTTTAGCTATAAAAAGACTTAAACAGCTTAACTCCTATTCTATTTCTTTTTTAAATCAATAACAACATAGAACACATAAGTCTAAGCAAACTTTTATACATTGAGCTAAACCAAAACATATACACGAATAAAAGTCTCTCTATAATGCTTAAAACATTTAATACATTCTGTATATAACAGAAAAAAGCCTTAATGTTTAACATCAAGGCTTTTTTTTTATTTTTAATTTAATTATTTTATAACTAGAAAGCTCTTATAGCTTTGTCAAAAAACGGATAATAATATTCAGTCATATACATTCCTTGTTTTATACCTAATTCTTGCTCTTTTGAATTTACAATAAGCATTGTAGGAAATTTAGATTGACCAAAACGAGCTTGTATTTCTTCATTAATTTTTCTTGTTTTTTCTTCAACTAAATCTTTATTCCTAGGGAAATCTGCTTTATAAAGAACAAATTTATTAGTAGCATATTCTTGAAACTTTTCAGTTTTAAATAATTTTTTACCTAAAACTTTACAAGGGCCACACCAATCTGATCCAGTAAAATAAACTAATAACGGTTTATTTTCAGCTTTTGCTCTCTTTAGAGCATCATCGTAAGATTTTTCCCAATTAATTACAATTTCAGGTTCTAGTATTTCCTGAACTTCAATTACTTCTTGAGTATCCACAGATTCTTGCGCATTAGCAAAGCTAAAACCAAGAAATAAAATTAGGGAGGTAAGATATATTTTTCTCATAATAAATAATTTACGTTTACCAAATGTATCAAAAAAAATGCCATTTATCAAAATTTAACATTTAATATGACTTTTTATTACCTCATCAAATAAATTATCTTCCAATAAAAAGTTTGTTTTGATACCTAAACAACTAACATCTTTCAATTTATCTTCTAAACGAACATAATCTTTTTCTGTTGTTAAAATTATTTTTTTATCTGATGAAATAGCATTAAATGTATTTTGAATACCAACAATATCCTTTGTTGAAAAAGCATGATGATCAGGAAAATTAAGATGTGTATAGTTTACATTTTTATTCGCTAAATAAGTAGTTAACGGTTTTGGGTTTGCTATTCCAGTTACTAAAACTACTTCGTAAGTTTTTAAATCATTAACCGAAATACTTTCGCTTCCACTTATATTTTCATCATAAGAAATACTTGTAAAAAACAATTGTTGATGCTTCTCTACATTTATTTTGCTTCTTATTTTTTGTTGTTCTTCTATAGATAAATCTGCTGGACATTTAGTAACAACAATAATATTTGCTCTTTTTGCTCCACTCCTACTTTCTCTTAAATTTCCTGTTGGCAATAGAAAATCATCCGTAAACAGATCGTTGTATTTTGTAAGTAAAATATAGAGACTTGCTTTTACTTTTCTATGTTGATATGCGTCATCTAATAAAACAATCTCTGGTGGATTTTCACCTTTTAATAATTGTATAATACCATTTGTTCTATCAGCATCAACTGCGACTCTAATATTATTAAACTTTTTAAAATACTGTAAAGGCTCATCACCAACATCTTCTGCAGAGTGATCTTTATTCAACAATAAAAAGCCTGTTGATTTCCTTTTATAACCTCTACTTAAAACTGCAATTTTGTTTTTGTCCTTTAAAAGTCTTATTAAATATTCAATCTGAGGCGTTTTTCCAGTTCCGCCAACACTTAAATTTCCGACAGCTATTACTGGTATATTAAACGTAGTTGATTTAAAAATTCCTTTATCAAACAAAAAATTACGAATTGAAGTAATCAAATCATAAATAACAGCAATTGGAAATAATAAAAAACGAAGTAGTTTCATTACTGCGAAAATAAAAAATTTATATAAATTTCTTGTTCAAGATACATCATTTAAAGTTTTAAGTAGATTTATGCTTAAAGATTGTAAAATATATTTTTTTTAGATTCCTGTTTTACAGGAATGACAGTTTTAAGGAAACTCAATGTAAAAACATTGAGGTATTTCTCTAATTAAAATCTTAACTTTGGTACTTTAACAAATTATTTACAAATGAAAATAAAAGACATAACCAATTATTTAGAAGAACTTGCACCACTTTCTTATGCTGAAGATTTTGACAATGTTGGTTTGTTAGTTGGTAATTACGCCACAGAAGTTGCAGGAGTATTAGTTACTTTAGATACTTTAGAAGAAACTATTGACGAAGCTATAGCTAAGAATTGTAACTTAATAGTTAGTTTTCATCCCATTATTTTTGGCGGATTAAAAAAATTAAACGGCAATAATTATGTTGAACGCGTAGTTTTAAAAGCTATAAAAAATGATATTGCTATTTATGCAACGCACACCGCTTTAGACAATACTCATTTAGGGGTTTCTGCTAAGATGTGTGAAGTTTTAGGAATTAAAAACCCGCAAGTATTACTTCCTAAAAAAAATATCATTAAAAAATTAACCACTTACATTCCGTTTGCCCAAGCAAATAACATACGAGAAAAACTTTTTGAAGTTGGCGCTGGTAAAATAGGAAACTATAGCAATTGTAGTTTTAACATGGAAGGAAAAGGTAGTTTTAAAGGAAATGAAAACTCTAATCCTGTTGTTGGTAATACAGGTGAATTAAGGTTTGAAGAAGAAACTTGTATTACGTTCATTTTTGAAAGCTACCTAGAAAGTAAAATTCTACAAACACTATATAAATATCACCCTTACGAAGAAGTTTCCTATGAAATTATCACTTTAGAAAACTACAATCAAAATATAGGAATGGGAATGATTGGCGAGCTTCCTTCAGCAATAACAGAAGACGCTTTTTTAAAATTAGTGAAAAAAAAATTTAAAACTGGCTGTGTGCGTCATTCTAATAAATTAGATAAGAAAATTAAAAAAGTTGCTGTTTTAGGTGGCTCAGGAAGTTTTGCTATTAACAATGCAATTCAACAAAAAGCAGATGCTTATATAAGTGCAGATTTTAAGTATCACGAGTTTTTTAAAGCTGAAAATAAAATTTTATTAACAGATGTTGGTCATTATGAAAGTGAACAGTTTACAAAAAACCTTTTAGTTGAGTATCTCTCGAAAAAATTTACTAAATTTGCGGTCATTTTATCAGAAAAAAGTACGAACCCAATATATTATTTTTAAACATGGCAAAAAAGAAAGAAATTACGGTTGAAGCGAAATTAAGAGCACTGTACGACTTACAATTAATTGACTCTAGAATAGATGAAATTAGAAATGTACGTGGAGAATTACCTTTAGAAGTAGAAGATTTAGAAGATGAAGTTGCCGGATTAAATACCCGTGTTTCTAACTTAGGTGAAGATGTTACTAATCTTGAAACAGATATTAAAAACAAAAAATTAGCAATTGACGAAAGTAAAGCGCTAATGGCAAAATACGAAGAGCAACAAAAGAACGTACGTAACAATCGTGAGTTTGACTCTTTAGCTAAAGAAACTGAATATCAAGAATTAGAAATTGAATTAGCTGAAAAACGTATTAACGAGTTTAAGGCTAAAATTGAGCAAAAGAAACAAGTAATTGCTACAACTACGGAAAAATTAAACAGACAAGAAACTCATTTAGGACACAAAAAATCTGAACTAGATGCTATCTTAAAAGAAACTGAAAAGGAAGAAGCACTTTTAAAATCTAAATCTGAAGAATTTTCTAAATCTTTAGACGCACATTTATTTGCTGCTTATTCTAGAATTAGAAATAAAGTAAAAAACGGCTTAGCTGTAGTTTCTATTGAGCGTGGAGCTTCTGGAGGATCTTTCTTTACAATACCACCACAAGTACAATTAGAAATAGCAAACAGAAAGAAAATTACTATTGATGAGCACAGTGGTAGAATCTTAGTGGATGCTGCTTTAGCTGAAGAGGAAAAACAAAAAATTGACAAGATTTTTGCTTAATCTTTTTTAATTATAAAATAAAAAACTCGAAGCTTAGCTTCGAGTTTTTTATTTTATAGAAACACTAAATCTAGTATTTTAATTTCTTTAGATAATCTAACTTTAATTGCCAAACATCTAAATCTTCTTTATGTTTATTAATACCTTGTCTAACATTAATAACAAACGGATTATCTTCAGTAGCATTAGAAATAAAACTTAAATTATTCTCTAACTGTTGCATCTCTCTAACGGTTTCATCAATTTTCTTACGTAAAAAGAATTGCTCATTATCTAGTTTTCTAAAATCTTCTTGATCTAAGTAACTATTAATAACATTCTTAAATTTCATCATGGCAACTTCTTCTTTACCAAGATTTAATTTTTCGTAAGCAGCATCTATCTGTTTATTAAATTTACCATCTAAATGACGCATATTTCTTGGCAAACTACCTAATTCCTTCCATTTTTCAATAGCTAAATTCACGGCATCTAAAGAAGAAGTCTCTTCCGATTTAAATGCTTCTAAATAGGCTACTTTAGTATCTACAACAACTTGTTGTTCTTTATTTAATTCATTTTTACGAGCATGTAATCTATCAAAATAAAAATTACAAGCTGCTTTAAAACGTTTCCAAATATCATCAGAAAATTTACGCGGCACATGACCAATTTTTTTCCAATCAGATTGAATACGTTTCATTGTATTTGTAGACTCTTCCCAATCTTCACTTTCTTTTAAACTTTCAGCCAATTCAATTAAAGCCATTTTTTGCTTTAAATTATCATTCTGACTTCCTTTTTCATGTTTATAAAAAGTATTCTTAGCAGCATTAAATTTCTTTGTTGCACCTTTAAATTTTTGCCAAACAGCCTCACTCTTTGCATAAGGCAACTTACCAGCATCAAAATACTCTTTACGTAAAGCTTCAATTCCTTTAATACTATTTTGCCAATCTTTATGCGTTTTATTATTAGAAGTATCAAACGCATCTATTTTTTCAATAACTGCTAATTTAACATCAATAATACCCTGATATTGAGATTTTAAAGCACGAAAATGGTCATGTCGTTTATCATGAATAACCTTAGTTGCTTTGCTAAATTTTTGCCATACATCTTCTCGGTACTCTTTACTTACAGGACCAATTTCTTCTTTCCAAAGCTTGTGTAAATCTTGTAATTCTTTAAAAGCATCGTTAATATTATCTTTTGCAGCTAAACCTTCTGCTCGTGCAATTAACTTTAATTTCTCTTCTAAATTATGCTTAAAATCTAACTCTCTAAAATCTTTACTTAAGTGTAATAAATCGTAAAAACGCTCTACATGATGATGGTAAATTTTCCAAGTATCATTATACTTAGTTCTTGGCACGGGTCCAATACTTTTCCACTGAGTTTGCAGGCCTTTAAAATCGTTATACATGGTTTTTGCATCACCACTTTCTATAAGTTCTTTAAGCGCATCAATAACTTGATTTCGCTTATCTAAATTTGCCTTAAGCTGCCCTTCTAACGCTTTGTAGTAAGCATCTCTTTTAGTCTTATATTCTCCTAAAAGTGTATTGTAAGAAGATTTTATTGGACTCGAAAACTGAAAATCAATAACATTACCACCTTCCGCTAAAAAAGCTTCTTTTTTATCAGACAATAACTTACCAAACTTACTATTAAAAGCATTTTTAATAGCATCTGCATTTGTTTTTATTTGCTGTACAGGATTGTTTTTAACCAACTTTTCAAGCTCTTCTACCAAACCTTCTAATTCCATAGACTCATAATCGAGCATCGGAATTTCATTTTTTTCGTCAGATTTTTCTGCATCTTCAGCAACCTGATTATCAATAGCCTCAATTACTTCAGTGGTTTCTGGCGCCTCTGCTTCAGAACTCTCAAGGTTCTCTACAGCTTCTTCGGTGTTTGTTAACGGATTAACATCAACATTTTCAACTTCCTTTTCAGGATTTTCATTTTTATCCAACATATCTACAATGTTTAAGTTCTAATATTAGTACGTAAAGATAACAATGTATTCCAAAAACAGCAAATTAATATTTGGGCGTTCGGGCGGGCTTTACACTATATCTTTATTATACATAAATGCTATCGCATTTTTTTATAATAAAGGATGCCGTTTCAATCCCTAACGCAGCCTATTTATGCAGGTATTTCTACTCTTTAATTCCGTTCCAAATTTGCCAAGATTTTTCGGCTTGCAGCTCCAACATTCTTAACCCATTCTTAATAGTTACCCCTCTTTCTTTACCTTTAGTTAAAAAAGCTGTTTCTGCAGGGTTGTAAATTAAATCGAATAATAAATGTTTTTCAGTTAAAAACTCATACGGTATTGATGGATAATTAAACACATCTGGATGCGTGCCTAAAGGCGTAGAATTTATAATAATTGTATGTTTTTGTATTACTGCTTTCTTTAGTTTATTGTACCCTATTTGTTTCTTCCCCTGCGGATTTCTACTCACAAACTTAAACGAAACTCCAAGTTTTTTAAGTGAAAAAGCAATAGCTTTAGAAGCGCCACCAGTTCCTAAAATTAACGCCTTTGTATGGTGTTCTTTTAACAACGGTTCTATAGATTTCTGAAAACCATACACATCTGTATTGTAACCTTTCAACAAACCTTTTTTGGTCACTTTAATCGTATTTACCGCTCCAATTTTCTTTGCAGCTTTAGACATTTTATCTAACAGCGGAATTACAGCTTCTTTATAAGGTATGGTTACATTTAAACCACCAAGTTCTTCCTTATTTTTTGCTATTAATTTTGGCAACTTATCAATAGATTGAATATCAAAATTTACATATGTATTCTTATCTAATTTTAATTGCTGAAACTTTTCAGTAAAATATCCTTTAGAAAAAGAGTACGAAATATCTTTTCCAACAAGTGCAAACAATTTATTTTTTTCTTCTACGTCCATAAAAATCTATTCCTAATATTAATGCGATTCCAAATACAATAAAAAAAATTGCGAACCATGTTTCTGTCATTTGTAAATTTGGCAAATAACGTTGGTAGTTTTCAATAATTTTATCTCCATTTATATCTATAAGCGCTGTTCCATTTTCTTGTACAAACAGTGTTTTTTTCCAAGGCCAAACAATACCTAATGAGCCTGTTATAAATCCTATAATAATTGCATTTACAATCTGATTCCAGTGTTTTAAAACATATCCTAAAACATGCGATATAGAAACCAATCCAAATGCAGATCCCGTTGTAAAAACACTTATAATTTTTAAGAATCGAATATTTTCTGGATCACTTAAAACATCAAAATTCCCTAAAAACAAATTAGTTACTATTCCTAAAAAGGCATTTACACTATCTACCAAAAGCAATACATAATTACCCAAAAGAATCAAGATAAAAGAGCCTGAAAGCCCAGGGAGCGTCATTCCAGAAACGCTAATAATTCCGCAAAGAAAAACAAACCATAAATTATCATTTTCTTTTGCAGGCGATAAAAAACTAATTGCAACTCCAACTGAAATTCCAATAATTAAACTTACAATATCTTTAGCTCTCCAAACTCCAAAATCTTTAGATATATAATAAATTGAGCCTATAATCATTCCGAAGAACCAAGACCAAACATAGAGTTCATAATGTTTTAAGAAATAGTCTAAAACTAACGATATGCTAAAATAGCTAAACATAGTTCCAGAAAGTATAAGCATTAAAAAAGGTAAATTGGTGTATTGAGAAAAACTCTTAAACCTACCGTTAAAAAGCAATAAAAATGCTTTTTTATTTATACGTCTAAAGCTAAAGATTAACTCTTCATAAAAACCTATAACAAAAGCAACCATTCCTCCAGAAACTCCAGGAACTTTGTTTGCGCCGCCCATAGCTAGTCCTTTAAGAAAAAGCCCTATTTTATTAGATAAAGTTCTAGATTTATACATTGTTTGGTAACTGTCGGAGACGAAGTTACGTAAAATTAATTCTTCTTAACCGCTAATTTTTCAAGTAATAAAATTAGCGAAAAACCAACAATCATTAATACAATTCCAAATACAATTTTAGGATCTCCATCAAAAGAAGTTGGTAAAACAGACTGCTCATTAAAAGGCACGTTTTCTCCATGAGAATTTAAACGATATGTTAACACCTTTTTCCAAGGCCAAATTTTATTTAAAGAACCAATAATAAAACCTGTTAACGCTACCAATGTGTAATTTTTATAGTGGGTAAACAACCATTTTAAAACTCTAGAAAAAGTTAGTAAACCCACAAATGCTCCTGCTCCTACTAATGCTATTGTTTTTAAATCTCTATTATTTATGGCTTCTAAAATTGGCTTATAAGCACCTAATAAAACTAAAATAAAAGAACCTGAAATTCCCGGTAAAATCATAGCACAAATTGCAACTGCTCCCGCTAAAAACATAAACAAAGGCGAAGAACTTTCAGATATTAAAGGATTTAAAGTTGTTATATAATACGCCAAAACAGCTCCTAAAACCAATAAAACATAAGAAACTACGTTCCATTTTGTAATTTGTTTAGCAATGTAAATAATACTTGCCAAAACTAATCCGAAGAAAAAAGACCACAATAAAATTGGTTCATTTTCTAACAACCATTTTATGGCTTTTGCTAGTGAAACAATACTTATAAAAATACCTGAAAACAATGCTAATAAAAAATTACCATTTAACTGTTTCCAAGCACTTGAAAAACCTTCTTTTTTAAGGGTTTTAAATAAATCTAAATTTATATTACTTATACTCTCTAACAATTCTTCATAAATACCCGAAATAAAAGCAATTGTACCTCCAGAAACTCCTGGAACAACATCTGCTGCTCCCATTGCTAATCCTTTACAACCTATAAAAATATAGTCTTTTAATGTTCTACTCATTGTTTAGTTTGTTTGTGGCGAAGATAGTTTAAAAACATAAAAAAACCGAACATAAATGCTCGGCTTAACTGTAAAAGAAATTTTATTATTCTATAGCTTTCTTATAATTTTTTAATAATTGCTGAATCTTAACATTATCAAAAACTGCTGGATACAATTCTTGTATTATTATATGGTACTCATAATCTATTTTCATTCCGTTAATTAAATGATCTCTACCGTAGTTTTCTTTATTCAATATAAAAAACAATCCCGCTAACCTATATTCTAATTCGGCAAAATCTTTATATATTTTCTGTGCTTCAAAAATAGTCTTTAAAGCATCATTAAAATCACCTAAAAATAGTTGAACATCTGATAGCGCTGTAAAAATTTCAAGATCAATATCTCCCAACTCCATACACTTTTTGTAACCTTTTACAGTTTCTTCAAAAAAGTTTAATTTTAAATTGATGCTGGAGTATTTATGCCAATACATTGGATTTGCATCATCTATTTTCAATGCTTTCCCTATATAATATGCTGCTTTTTGATACTCTTTTTGCTCATAATACAAGTTAGTTAACAACAACCAGCTTTTATCTAACAAAGGATCTTCATGTACGGCTTTTTTATAATATCTAATTGCAACTTCTTTCTTTCCTAATCTCTCATAACACTCTCCTACTCTTGTATACGCAAATGCTGTTGGATCATCTAATTCTAAAGAAATTAAATAATTATCTATTGCTTCTTCATAACGATTTAACGCTTCTAAAGTTTTAGCTTTTTCTAAATAACCTCCAATAAAACTCTCATCAATTAAAACCGAATAATCAAAAGAAGTTAATGCTTCTTTAAACATATTTAGGGTAAAATACTGTCTCCCTAATTGATGCCAAGCTACTTCGCAATATGGATTTTTATCTACGTAAGAATTTAAAAACTTTATAGCTTGCTCATGATTTTCTTGCATGTCAAAACAATACACAACATTATAAAGTGATGAGTAATCTTCAAAATCTACTTCAACACATTGTATAAAGTTTAAACGAGCATTATCGTAATCATCTAAATACAAGTATTCCATACCTATTAAAGACCAAATATCTGCTTTGTCATCAGAAAAAGCCAATGCTTTTTCAAGATTTTTGATAGCATCTAAATGCGCTCCACTTTTAGATAAAATAGTAGCTTTTTGAATAAAAACCTCATCGTTTTGAGGAGAAACTACTTCCAACCTCTTAACTAACAGCGTTGCTTCTTCTAGTTTATTCTCAAAAATAAGGAGTTCTATTTGTAGTAGTTTTAGATCTACAGAAGTTGGGTGTTGTTCCATCCCAAGTTTAACTGCTTTTCTAGCTAAAGAATGTTTACCCACATCAAGATAGTGAACTATAATTTCCTCAAACTCAACCAAATCGAAAAAATAAATATTATTTGTTTTAAGCATCGATTCAAACTTTGATAAAGACATAGGCAAAGGTTTAGAATTACACTCTAAATGTACTACAACTATAATGCCGCTTAGAAACAATGCGTTTTTGTTTTCAACAATTTAATTAACAAATCGTTGATTTTATTGATTGTTAACTGCTAATAGGCTGATTTAAAATTCTTTTTGATATTCCATTATTATTTTTTTATATTTGGAATCTTAATTTGAATTTTCAAAAAAAAGAAGTTAACCTATAAAACAAAAAATCATGAGCAAGTTTGACGAAAAAGTAGCATTGTATAAAAAATTTATGGATGATAGAGATTTACGCTCTAACACAGATTTATTAAAAGCCGTAACAAAAGGATTAGGTCCATCAATTTATAAAAAAGATGCTGAAACTGTATCTGGCTCTGACGCTAAAGAATTAGAAACGGTTAAGAAAAACTTCTTGATGAAAAAATTAGGTTTAGCTGATAGCCCTGAATTAGATGCAGGTATTGCTGAAGTTATGGAAAGAATTGGAAAATCCGAAAGAAATAAATATAGAGCAGTAGTATATTACATGCTAATGAAAAAATTTGATAAAGAATCTGTTTACGGTTTCTAAAAATAATTTTTATTATAATATTATAAAAAAATCCAACTCATTGAGTTGGATTTTTTACATTTACAGCAATTTAAATGTAGTTATTTAAGAATGTCACAATTTATTAGTGTTTTCGATATGCTCAAGATTGGCGTTGGCCCATCTAGCTCACACACATTAGGACCATGGAGAGCTGCCATGGCTTGGGTTCAAAAAATAAGAGAAACAAATATTTTAGGTGCTATAGACACTATAGAAGTGCATCTGTACGGCTCACTTTCTTTAACAGGAAAAGGGCACGCAACAGATTTAGCTATTCTTTTAGGCTTAAGTGAAGCAGACCCAGAATACATACCTATTGAAGATGTTTTTATAATTGTGGATAGAATTAATACACAAGAAGAAATTTATTTTAAAGGTGGAAATAAAATTAAATTTTTAAAAAATTCTATTGTTTTTAATAGAGGTTTTTTGCCTTTTCATTCAAACGGAATGACTTTTAAAGGTTTTTCTAACGGAAAAGAAATCTCAACAGAAACTTATTATTCTATTGGCGGTGGATTTATTGTTCAAGAAAACGATCATTTAGAAGAAGAAATAGAAATCACAAAAAAGAACTTTCCGTTTCCTATAAATAGAGCTATTCAATTAGAAGAATATTGCGAAAAAGAAAATTTACAAATTTCTGATATCGTTTTAAAAAATGAATTAGAACTCCGTTCTTCTGATGAAATTGATTTTGAATTGAATAGAATTTGGGAAACAATGTTAGAATGCATGTACATTGGCTGCCACACTGAAGGAAAACTTCCCGGCGGATTAAATGTAAAAAGACGTGCTTTTGATACACAAGCAAAATTGATTAAAGATGCTGTTTACTCCAACCCAGATGAATGGATATCTGCAATTAGAAGTAGCGAAGTAAAATTTAGAGAAATTTTAAAATGGGTTAGCTGTTTTGCCCTTTCTGTAAATGAAGTAAATGCTGCATTGGGTAGAGTTGTAACAGCTCCTACAAATGGAAGTGCAGGAGTAATTCCTGCAGTTTTAATGTATTATATGGTGATAGAAAACCATGACGCAAATTTTAACCACGTTAAAAAATTCTTATTAACCGCAGGAGAAATTGGTAGTATTTTTAAGAAAAACGCTACAATTTCCGCAGCAATGGGAGGTTGTCAGGCAGAAATTGGAGTTTCCTCAGCAATGGCAGCTGGAGCTTTAACAGAACTATTAGGCGGAACTCCCGCACAATGTTTGTCTGCCGCAGAAATTGCCATGGAACATCATTTAGGTTTAACTTGCGATCCAATTGCCGGTTTAGTACAAGTTCCTTGTATTGAACGTAATTCAATGGGCGCAATAAAAGCAATTCATGCCGCAGAAATTGCATTAGAAACTGACCCAAAAGAATCTTTAGTACATTTAGATGACGTAATTGACACTATGTGGGAAACCGCAAAAGACATGAATAAAAACTACAAAGAAACCTCTGAAGGTGGTTTAGCGGTTACCGTAAGAATGGTTGATTGTTGATTCAGTTTTCAGTAGGCAGTTTTCAGTATTCAGTTGACAGTATTCAACTGTACGCAATAAACACCTAAGACTGCCTACTGAAGACTGTGAACTGAAAACTGAGCACTATCTTGTAAAAACCAATTCCGTTTCATTAGACATTCCTTCAGAAAAACGATACTTATCAACATTAAAACCTTTTAATTCTTCAATAGTTTTAACGTTGTTCTCAATAATATAACGAACCATTAAACCTCTTGCCTTTTTAGCATAAGTCATTACAATTTTATACTCTCCGTTTTTTAAATCTTTAAAAACAGGCGTTATCATTGGTACTTTTAAGACCTTTTTATTTACCGCTTTAAAATACTCTGAACTTGCAAGGTTTATAAACAATTCATCATCACTAATTTCTTCGTTTAGTGCATTTGCAATTTCATCTCCCCAAAACTTGTACAAGTTTTCAGTTCTTCCAACTTTTAAACGTGTTCCCATTTCTAATCGGTAAGGCTGTATTAAATCTAGCGGTTTTAATAAACCATATAAACCCGATAGTATTCGTAAATTATCTTGTAATACTGGTAATTTTTCTTCAGATAAAGAATTTACGTCAATCCCTTGAAAAACCGCTCCTGTAAAAGCATAAATTGCTTGTTTTGCATTGTCTGGAGTAAATGGCGTTTCCCAAGTTTGATTTCTTTCATAATTTAAAGCAGCTAAATCATCTGAAATCTTCATTAATTCAGAAAGCTTCTTTCTAGATAATGTTTTCAGTTTCTTATTCAGTTTTTCAGATTGCTCTAAAAACTGTGGTTCTGTATGTAAACTTGTAGGCACTTTACTTTCAAAATCTAAAGACTTTGCTGGAGATATAATTATTTTCATATTGTAATTTCTTATGTGTAAAAATACAATTCTAGTTGATGTTTTTCAAAATGATTTGGAAAATAAATTTTATATCAAAATAGAAAAAACTGATGACTAATATTTAGTTTGTTTCTAAATTCCTTTTTAAGTAACTTCGCTAACGTTGAATATCCACAATTAAAACAATGGATATTCTTTTACATTAGCGAATTCCATTCTGTAATTACAAAAAATGATTATGATCCTTCGGAAAGTTTTAAAGAACTTAATCATTGCAAATTTAGCTGGTTTTTAAAGGAAAAATCAAGTAATTTCATCAGCTTGAATGTAAATTTGCATTTGTGATTGCTACTATTTTTAGAAAAAGAAAAAAATGACAAAAATTATAATTGAAAGAAGTTCTGAATGGAACAATAAAGCTAGAGAAATCGGAATTTATATTGATAGAGAAAAAGCCGGAACAATAAATGACGGAGAAACTCAAGAATATGAAGTTGAAAACGGAAAGCACGAGATTTTCGCAAAAATAGATTGGTGTCGTAGTCAAAAAATTGAGTTAAATACTATTGAAGGCAAACCAACAGTTTTAAAATTAACTGGATTTAAATATGGAGCTTGGATTTTACCAATTTGTACAGGAATAATGTCATTTTATTTTCTTGGAAAATACGCACTAAAAATTGACTTGAACTTTTTAATTGGATTTGCTTTAATCGGTTTTCTATATCCGTTATATTATATAACATTAGGAAAAAACAACTATTTAACTTTAAAGAATAAGAACTTGTAATATAAATAAGAAAAATACACAAAATACCTAAAACTCACTTTTCATTTCATTGTAAATATTCATTAAAAAAACAGTGAAATATACACTGTTTTTTCTGCTTTTATCCGTAAATTTGTGCGACTTAAAAAGTACCGAATTCGGATGAAAAAAATATTCAATTTACTCTACTCAACACGTTTAATGGCAATATTATTTATACTCTTTGCTGCCGCAATGGGTATTGCCACATTTATAGAAAACGATTACGGAACACAAACCTCTAAAGCCCTTGTTTACAATACTTGGTGGTTTGAGCTAATTATGCTCTTGTTTGTTATAAATTTCTTTGGAAATATTTTCAGATATCGTTTGTACAAAAAAGAAAAATGGTCGGTTTTATTATTTCATGTTTCATTTTTATTAATCTTAATTGGCGCAGGTATTACGCGTTATATTGGTTATGAAGGAATGATGATTATTGATGAAGGAGAAACTACTAATAAATTGTTATCAGAAACAACATACTTAAACGTAATTGTAGATAATAGCGAGTTTCAAAAGGAAATAAACGAAAAGCTTTTGCTAACTGCTTGGGGGAAAAACAGCAAAGAATTTAGCGCTACCTTTCAACCTAAAAAAAGTGCAGCAGCAAATAAAATCGATTTTAAATTAGTTGATTATATTCCTTGGGCTGAAAAGAAAATGGTTTTGGATGAAAACGGCGTTGAACATTTATTTTTAGTAGAAAGTTCAGAAGGAAGCAGACACGAGCATTATATTAAAAAAGGAACTATACAGAATATTCATAATATATTAGTTGGTTTTGAAGCGCCTGAAAACAATGCGTCAATCAATTTTTATAATGAGAATGGAAGTTTACAAATGAAGACGAAAGCTGATGGAGATTGGCTTAGAATGGCAGACCAGAAAAAAGGAGCAATTGTAAAAGATTCTGCACAACACTTCCAATATTTAACCTTACACAATGTAGCTGGTTTACAATTTGTAATTCCAAGACCTGCAGAAAAAGGAGAAATACAAACTATTAGCGGTAAAAAAGATAAAACAAAATACGATGCTGTAATTTTTGATGTAACTGCAAATAACCAAACAGAAAGAATAGAATTTACTGGAGGACAGTATAATACAGATGGACAAAAACAGTTTTCTGTTGGTGGTTTAAATTTTAGAGCTTGGTATGGCGCAAAAGAATTATTAATTCCATTTAATATTAAACTGAATGATTTTCAATTAGAAAAATATCCAGGTTCAGAAAGTGCTGCTTCTTACGCAAGTGAGGTTACCGTTATTGACAAAGACAATACATTTGATTATAGAATTTTCATGAATCATATTTTAGACCATAAAGGATTCAAGTTTTTTCAGTCTAGTTATAAAAATGCTGGTGAAAAAATAGAACAAACGCACCTTTCAGTAAATCATGACTATTGGGGAACTTTAATAACATACATTGGTTACTTTTTATTATACGGAGGTTTATTAGCAATGTTATTTGTTAAGAATACTCATTTTCATAGTTTAAAGAAAAGTTTGAGAAAAATTAGAAAGAAAAAATTAACAATGTCTGTAATTGGTTTCTTGTTTTTCTTTGGACTTAGTTTTGGGCAAGAACATGTTCACACAGAAAACGACGGACATAATCATGCTCCTCAGCAAACTGTTAAAAAACACCAACAACATCAATTAATACAAGTTACTGAAGCTCAAATTGATTCTGTTTTAAAAGCAAACATTGTTGATGCGGAACATGCAAAATCTTTTAGCAAATTAGTAATTCAAGATGCTGGAGGACGTATGAAACCAGCACATACTTTTGCATCGGAATTGGTGAGAAAAGTAAGTCATGCTGATACTTTTAGAGACATGAACCCTAGTCAGGTTTTATTATCAATAAGAGAAAATCCAAGTTTTTGGGCAGAAAGAATTCCATTCATTTATTTAGAAGAAGGAAATACAAAAATTCGTGAAATTTTAAATTTACCTCAAACAGCTACTCATGCTCGTTTGTATGATTTTTATGGCGAAAATGGTGTTTCAAAAATTGACAACTATATAATTGAAGCTCAAAAGAAAAATATTCAAGATAAATTTGAGAAAGATGTTATAAAAATTGGAAGAAGAGTTTGGCTTTACACAAGTGCTTTAGGCGGTAATGTAATGCGTATATTCCCTATTCCTAATGAAGAAAACAACAAATGGGTTTCTCAACCAGAAACATTAAATGCTGGTTTTAAAGGAATTGATTCCGTATTTGTTCGCCAATCTTTACCTGTTTATATTCAACTATTACAAAATGCTAAACAAACTGGAGATTACACCGAAGCAAATAGTGTTTTAGATGGAATTAAAAAATTTCAGAAAAAGTTTGGATCAAATGTTCGTCCTTCAGAGGAAAAAATTGATCTAGAAATAACTTATAATGAAATTGACATTTTCAGCAACCTTGCTATAGGTTATGGTATTGTTGGTGTTCTATTAATAATATTAGTTATTACACAGATATTTACTAATAACAAAACCTTAAACTATATAATAAAAGGACTTATTGGTGTAGTGATTATTTTATTTATTACACATATCATTGGTCTTGGAATGCGTTGGTACATTAGCGGAAACGCACCTTGGAGTAACGCCTATGAATCAATTATTTTTGTTGCATTTGCCACAATGTTATTTGGTTTGTTGTTAGGAAGAAAATCTGCTTTAACAATTGCTGCAACGGCATTTTTAGTGTCAATAACACTGGCTTTTGCACATCAAAACTGGTTAGACCCAGAAATTGCAAATTTACAGCCTGTATTAAACTCATGGTGGTTGTTAGTGCACGTTTCTATTATTGTAGCTAGTTACGGTCCTTTTTCTTTGGCAATGATTTTAGGAATTGTTTCGTTATTCTTAATGGTTTTTACTACTAAGAATAACAAAAAGAAAATGGATATTAACATTAAAGAATTGACTATAATTAATGAAATGTCTATAACGGTTGGTTTGGTAATGCTAACAATTGGAAACTTCTTAGGTGGAATGTGGGCTAACGAAAGTTGGGGACGTTATTGGGGTTGGGATCCAAAAGAAACTTGGGCACTAGTTTCTATAATGATTTATGCTTTTGTATTACACATGCGTTTAATTCCTGGTTTACGCGGTAAATTTACATTTAACTTATGGTCAATAATGGCTTACGCATCTATAATGATGACTTATTTTGGTGTAAATTTTTACTTATCAGGATTACATTCTTATGCAAGTGGAGATAGAGTTATTACACCAAGTTCTGTATTTTATTCTATTGGCTTCGTAGCCATTTTAGGAACATTTGCATGGATAAAATATAAAAAGCACTACAAAAAAAGATAAGTATTTTCAGTATAAAAAAAGTACATTTGTTATTAATAAAAAATTAAAAAAAAACTATGTTTCATAAAAATATAAAATTAGCTATTGCAGCTTTAATTGGCGGTTGGGCAATTTATCAATTTACGCAAGGAAATATAATGAACGGAATTTCATTATTACTTTTAGCGGGAATCTTTGTTTTATTTTACTTCAAAAATGAGTTTATTTTACTTGCTTTCTTACAATTACGTAAGCAAAATTTTCCTGGAGCTCAAAAATGGTTGGGTTATATTAAAAATCCTTCAACTGCATTAACTCAAAAACAAGAAGGTTATTACAATTACCTTCACGGTATAATGTTATCTCAAACTAACATTACACAAGCTGAAAAGTTTTTACGTAAAGCTGTAAAAATAGGTCTTTCTATGGATCATGATTTAGCAATGGCTAAATTACAATTAGCTGGTATTGCTATGACTAAAAGAAGGAAAAGAGAAGCTACTAACTTAATGGCAGAAGCTAAAAAACTAGACAAGCATGGCATGTTAAAAGAACAAATGACCATGATGAAGAATCAAATGAAAAAGATCTAACAACCTCATTTGCAACAAACAACTACTGAAAACAACTATTCAATTTTTAATTGTATTTTTACATACAATCACATCACTCTAAATGGTTAGACAGTTTTTATTAAAAATTTTAGATAAGTACGCCTCAAAGTGGCTAGTACTTTTCATAGATATAGCACTAGTTTGTATCTCATTTTTTATAGCATATATAATTCGTTTTAATGCAAGTTTAAATTTTGATACTGAAAAATTATTTTTTCAACTACCAATAATAGCTGCAATTGCACTTATTAGTTTTTTATTAGTTGGCTCATACAAAGGAATTATAAGACATACCGGTACAAGGGATGCTTTTAATGTGTTTGTTGGAATCACAATTATGTCTTTTACAACCCTAATTACTGTATCAATAAATAGGGTATTTAATTTTTTACCAGATTTTACTATACCCTTTACTATAATTGCTATCCACTATTTGGTAAGTACATTTTTACTGATATTTAGTCGGTTTATATTTAAAACTTTTTATGAAATAATTACAATTGAACTAGATTCTATAACCAATGTATTGATTTATGGTGCGGGAGATTCTGGTTTAATTACATATGGTGCATTAAATAGAGACACTAAAAACAGTTATGATGTTGCTGGTTTTATAGATGACGATAAAAACAAAATTGGCAAAAAAATAAATCGTGTTTTAGTTTATGGTCAACATCAAATAACAAAAGAATTTATCGAGAAAAAAAGAATAGATGAGGTTGTAATTTCTATTCAAAATATAAAGCCAGAACGTATTTTAGAAATAACAGACGATCTTTTAAAATTAGGACTAGAAATTAAAATCGTTCCACCTTTATCTAAATGGATTGGCGGAGACTTAGAAGCAAATCAAATCAAACAAATTAAAATTGAAGATTTACTAGACAGAAAACCAATTTCCATAGACAACCCAATACTACAAAGGGAAGTAAATGATAAAGTAATTTTAGTTACAGGTGCAGCTGGTTCAATTGGATCAGAAATTTCTAGACAATTATGTTTATACAATCATAAGCACTTAATTCTTGTTGATCAAGCAGAATCTCCATTATATGAATTACAACAGGAGTTAATTCAAAAAGACATTGAAAACTTTACACCAATTGTTGCAGATGTTAGAGATGGAAAAAGAATGGAAGAAATTTTCGCTCATTTTAAACCTCAAAAAGTCTTTCATGCAGCAGCATATAAACATGTGCCTTTAATGGAGAGAAGCCCATATGAAGCGGTAAAAATTAATGTTGGAGGAACTAAAATGGTTGCAGACTTATCTGTAAAACATGGAGTAGATCGTTTTGTTATGGTTTCTACCGACAAAGCTGTAAACCCAACAAATGTTATGGGAGCAACTAAAAGGGTTGCCGAAATGTATATTAGCTGCCTTAGTAATCAGAATATTAAAACTAAATTTACTACTACACGTTTTGGAAATGTACTTGGGTCAAATGGCTCAGTTATTCCATTATTCAAAAAACAAATTGAAAACGGTGGTCCATTAACTGTAACCCATAAAGATATTACTCGCTATTTTATGACAATTCCAGAAGCCTGTAGACTAGTTTTAGAGGCTGGGACAATGGGAGATGGTGGCGAAATTTACATTTTTGACATGGGAAAATCTGTAAAGATTTTTAACATTGCAAAAAGAATGATTCATCTTTCTGGATTAGTATATCCAGATGATATAGATATTAAAATTACGGGGTTACGTCCAGGAGAAAAATTATATGAAGAATTATTAGCCAATGGAGAAAATACTAAACCAACATATCATGATAAAATAATGATTGCAAAAACCCAAAATGTAAACATTCCTGTAATTACAAAAAAAATAGAACACCTTTGTGATGTTAACAAGGAACATAATGATGAGTTAACTGTTAGCGCATTAAAAGGAATAGTACCTGAGTACATTTCTAACAATTCGCAATTTGAAACTTTAGACGAAACTAAAAAATAATTATAAAAAAACTTTTTTGTTATTTTCTAAAAGGTGAAAGATTTTTTCTTTCACCTTTTTAGCTCCTATTTTTTCTAGTAATTTTAAATGATTTTCATGGTGCGTATCTGTGCCAACAAAATCGTAGAAATTTTCAGCAATTAATTTATTTGCTATTTTCTGTACACTTTTACCATAATGCTGAGTTAAGGAAAGTAAATTTAACTGAAATAAAAAACCTGCTTTTTTTAACTTATAAAAAACCTCAAAATTATTGTGATAAAAACCATAACGTTCTGGGTGCGCTAAAACAGGTCTATATCCTTTTAATTGAATTTGAAAAAGTATATCGGATAAATTAAAAGGTTCATTAAAAAAAGACATTTCGACTAAGATATAATTATCCTTTAATGTTAAAATATCATTGTTTTTTAAACGCGTAAAAAACTCATTATCTAACATGTATTCAGCCGCAACACTTATAGAAATAGTATTCATATTTCTCTTTTTTAATTCAGCTCTAACCTCTTCTAATTTTTGTAAAATAGTATTTGTAGAATTCGGATAAATATCACCTAAAACATGAGGAGTTGTTATAAAATTATTTATTCCGTAGGAAGACATTTTAGAAATTAATTCAATTGAATCTTCTAAATTTTTAGCGCCATCATCAATTCCTGGAAGTAAATGTGAATGAATATCAACAAACCCTTCAGGAAAAAACTCAGTAAGTGGAATCTCTTTTTTCTTAAAAAAAAACATTTTAAAATTTTTATGTAAAATTAAGGCTTTAAGTCGATACTAAAATATTTCATTAAGAAATTATTTTAAAACGAAAGCGTATGAGTTTTTAATAGTTATTGTATATGCAGTTTTGAAAAGTTATATTTGAATAATATAATATACTACAAAATGGTTTTAATTGCAGATGGCGGCTCTACTAAGGCGGATTGGATTGCTTTAGACAATAACAAGAAAGAAGTATTTAGAGTAAGAACACTAGGCCTAAACCCTGCTGTTGTAGCTGAAGATGAGTTGAAAAATAGAATTATTAATATGTTTCAACTTATTGATATTAAAGATAAAGTAACACAAATTCATTTCTATGGTGCTGGCTGCGGAACACCAAAACCAATAGCGATTTTGCGTAAAGTTATGCAAGAAATATTTGTGAATGCAGAAACATACATTGCAGAAGACATGTTAGCAGCTGTTTACGCTGCCACTGGAAACAAACCTGCTATTGTTTGTATTTTAGGAACAGGATCTAATAGCTGTTACTTTGACGGTGAAAACACACAAATGTTAGTTCCCTCACTTGGATATATTTTAATGGATGAAGCAAGTGGAAATTATTTTGGCAAAATATTAATTCGTGATTATTATTACAAAAAAATGCCTAAACAAATAAGGAAAGAATTCGAAAAACAGTTTGTTTTAGATGCTGATACAATAAAATTGAATATATATAGACAACCAAATCCAAATATGTATTTGGCAAGTTTTGCTAAATTCATGTTCGAATTTAAAGATGAAAAATATATTAGAAAACTTATTAAAAAAGGATATCAAGAGTTTTTTAAATATAGAGTCTTACCATTTAAAAAAGATAACAGTACACCAATTTATTTTATTGGCTCTATTGCTTATTATTTTAGAGATACTCTAGAAAAAGTAGCAAAAAAACATAATTTAAAAATTAATGGTGTAATACGAAGACCTATAGATAATTTATTAGAATACCACAAAAACTTAATTAACTAATACAATCTACTATTCTTTCTAAAGCCATACCACGAGAACCCTTTATAAGGATAGCGCTATTATCTATAGTGTTATTAGAAAGGTACTTCTTTAAGTCTTCAAATGATTTAAATTGATAACTATCAGTTTCAGTTTTACAAAAATTTTCACCAATTAAAAACACATTATCAAAATAAAAGGAAGAGGCTAAATCCGCTATATTTTGGTGCTCTTCTAAGCTAGTTTCACCTAGTTCAAACATATCGCCAAGTATTATGGTTTTTTTGGCAGCATTAAGTATATTAAAATTCTCTAACGCAGCTTTCATACTTGTAGGGTTAGCATTATAAGCGTCTAAAATAATTTTGTTTGAAAATTTTTCTATAATTTGAGATCTATTGTTTGTAGAAATATAGTTTTCAATAGCATTTTTAATTTCTTTAGACGAAACATTAAAGTATTGCCCAATAGTTATAGCTGCTGCAATGTTACTAAAGTTATAAGCTCCAATTAAATTACTTTGAACATCTACATTTTGAAATGATAATTTAACAAAAGGATTCACTTCTATAAATCCAATACTTTCATCAAACAAAATACGAATCATTTTATTTGTTTTTTCTAGTTGAATTGTATCTTTAGGATTTACAAAAACTGTTTTATTATTTTCATTTAAAAAATTATATAATTCAGATTTCGCCTCAATTACACCTTCCAAACTCCCAAAACCTTCTAAATGTGCTTTTCCAAAATTGGTTATATAACCAAAATCCGGTTCCACAATTTTACTTAAAAATTCAATTTCTTTAGGATGATTAGCTCCCATTTCAACAATACCAATTTCAGTATTATTATCCATAGAAAGTAAGGTTAAGGGAACTCCAATATGGTTATTTAGATTGCCAAGAGTTGCTGTAGTTTTATATTGTTTACTTAAAACAGCATTTATAAGTTCTTTAGTTGTTGTTTTTCCATTGCTTCCTGTCAATGCAAGTATTGGAATACTTAATTGCCTTCTATGATAATTTGCAAGTTCTTGTAGTGTTTTTAAAACATTGTCAACTAAAATAATATTTTTTGAAGTTTGATATTCTATTTCATCAATAACACTATATAAAGCTCCTTTTTTCAACGCTTCTGCTGCAAATTTATTACCATTAAAATTATCTCCTTTTAAGGCAAAAAATAATGTGTTTTTTCTAATTTTTCGAGTATCGGTTTCAACTAAAAAGTGTTGACTATATAGCTTGTATAATTCTTCAATTTTCATTTTTGAAAGATAAAAAAACCTCGTTGAAAAATCCAACGAGGTTTGTAATATTTTTAATCAATATTATTAGTATTGCGGAGTTCTTTTCTTACGTTTTTTAAATGTCATTGGACCTACTTTATCTGTAGCACATCTAAAACCAATATAATTTGTAGCCATATATTCTGGGTAATATCTACGCTGAGCAGGATCTAACCAGTACTCTCTATCAGCCCAAGAACCTCCTTTAAATACTCGAGATTTATCACTAATTAAAGTTGTTCTTCTTTTAGAGTCATATTTATACAAATCGCCTTCGGTTACATTACCTAAGGAATCTCTTTCAGCCTGAGGTCTAACTGGTGAGTTATACATTCTAGAATTTCCAGAGACTTGATCTTCATCTTGTTCATAAAACTTTGAAGAACCTTTATCTCCATCTCTAAGACTTACATTATCTGCATTTTTATAATTTCTTCTCATAAAAGTCTGATCCTTAGTTACAGGAATAAACTTAACACTTCCAGGTAAATTTTTAGGAACAATTCTACCATTTGCTAACGTGTCATATTCTACTTCTCCATCTCCAACTATAACAACTTTACCATCTTCATCAATCATCTTTTTAGTAAAAATATTACCTCTAAAATAATTAAAATCATTTGCTTCAGAATCTACAATTGGACGATAAACATCCGCAACCCATTCGGCAACATTACCAGACATATCGTACAAACCAAAAGCATTTGGCGGGTAAGACTTTACTTTAATTGGAATATCAGATCCATCACTACTCCAACCAGCAATACCACTATAATTTCCTTGTCCTTGTTTAAAGTTAGCTAATTGGTCACCTCTATATCTTCTACTTTTATCTCTAGTATATTTACCATCCCAGGCATATTTTTTACGCCCACGAACATTATTATACTCTCGGTTTTCAAAAGTTGCTTTTGCAGCAAACTCCCATTCTGCTTCAGTTGGCAATCTAAATTTTTGAGCTAAAATACCATCTGAAGATGAAACCTGACGACCACTAAACTTATCTCTTGATGGTCTTGCCTCTCCTCTTCTTCTTGCTACAGGTAAACCTCTGTCATATACTTTTGCTGTATCACCATCAAATAAAGCATATGGATCAGCTAGATACGCATCTGTATCAAAACTATTTTTACCTTTAAATTTAATAGAATCTGGATCTTCTCTAAAAATATTTTTCATTACACCTTTATCCATTAAAACTTTTAAGTTTACAGCATTAGTTCTCCATTTACAATATTGGTTAGCTTGGGTCCAACTAATACCTACTACTGGATAATCTGAATATGCTGGATGACGGAAATAACTTTCTGAAAGTAACTCTGTGTTACCTAAACCTTGTCTCCAAACAAGCGTATCTGGTAAAACTGAATTATAAATATGCTTAAAATTATCTTCTTCTGGCGGATAAATGTCTTTTATATATTGGACGAACAACCCGTACTCAGCATTGGTAACTTCTGTTTCATCTAAATAAAACGACCTCACATGCATTTGTCTTGGTGTTGTATTCCAATCAAACATAACATCATCTTGAACCATACCCATTGTAAAAGTACCGCCTTCAATGTGTACCATTCCTCCCGGAACCTTATTACCTTCTTTATGCTTTCCTTTTATATAACCTCCATAACTTGGGTCGTTAAAACTCCAACCTGTTAAAGAAGACTTATTTGAATCTCTACTACTTCTACAACTAGTTATAAAACTAACTATGACTAGTAAACTGAATAATTTTAATACGTTTTTCATGTATCTTTTTAATCTAAAAAATCTTAATTTTGAGTTTCGCAATTTACAATAATTCTTATTGCAAACAAGAAATTTATTTATTTTATAATTGCAACAACCTTAACTTAAACGATTGTTTTTTTGCTTTATTATATTTATTCTTGCAAAAGCTAAAATAACTCACATAAAAAAGCGTTATTTAAACTAGATATATGAAAAGACTACTACTTCTTTTTTTTGCATTATTCTCTTTTGCTTGCTTTTCTCAAGTTTCTGACTCAAACTTATCAAATGGAACTTGGTATAAATTTGCAATTGACACTACAGGGGTTTTTAAAATTGATAGAAACCTATTGCAAAAAATTGGTATAAACCCTAATAATATCAATCCAAAAAATATTAAAATTTATGGAAATGGTGGTAGTTTATTACCTAACTTAAACAGTAGTTTTAGGTATAATGATTTACAAGAGAACGCTATTTTTGTTTCTGGGGAAGATGATGGAGTTTTTGACTCTAATGATTATATCTTATTTTATGCAAAAGGACCTCATGATTGGATTATAGACAGCACAAATAACACGGCTAATCATAGACAAAACATATATTCTGATAAAGCCTATTATTTTATTACTGTTGAAAATGGCTCCGGTAAAAGAATAACAAATTCAAGTGAAATAGCTACAAATTCCACTTTACAAATTACAGAGTTTACAGATTTTATATTTTACGAAAAAGACCTCGTTAACATGTTAGCTATTGGGCAAGATTGGTATGGAGAAGATTTCAGTAGTGAAAACAATCAAAACTTTAAAGTTCCTTTTCCTAACGCTGTACCTAACGCTCAAGCTACAATTAGGTTTCGAGGAGCTACAGTTTCTAATTCTCCAAGTTCTTTTACTATTTCAATAAATGCCAATAATAGTTTTACATTAAACTATCCACAAGTAAATCCAGGTTCTCTAACACAAGGACATGCAATTGAAAGAACAAATAACTTTACAAACCAAGCAGATATAATTGATGTAAATATCTTATATAATAATAGCGGAAATCCATCTGCAAGTGGTTATTTAGATTATATAGAAATTATTGGAAAAAAACAGTTGATTTCTAATGACTTTCAATTTTCTTTTAGAAGTTTTGAACAAGAAGATAGCACTGACATTGTAGAGTTTCAATTACAAAAAAGTTCTTCAATTCATCAAATTTGGGATGTTACCGATTTTATCAACCCAAAAAACATACAAAACCAAACTACAACAGGAAATACATTCAATTTTAAAGCAAATGGCGGTAATTTAAATGAGTATATAGTTCTTAATGAAAATGATTATTATACTCCTGAAGTTCTAGAAAACTCAATTGTAGAAAATCAAAACCTACATAGTTTACAAGACATTAATTATATTGTAATTACAACTAAAGAGTTTGAAAATCAAGCTTCTCGTTTAACAACCTATCATCAAGAAAACTCTAACTTAACAACAAAAGTTGTTTTGTTAGGTCAAATATACAACGAGTTTGGTTCAGGTTCACCAGATATTACGGCAATAAGAGACTTCTTAAAACATCAATATGATAACAATACAGCCTTAGATAAAAAACTACAGTTTGTCTGTTTCTTTGGAGATGCCTCTTATGACTATAAAGATCGAATCGTAAACAACACCAATATTGTTCCAGTATATTTAGCAAATCGAAATCAAGGAAATGGATTTAACTTAGCAACCTCCTACGTTACTGATGATTATTATGCCATGCTTGAAAACACAGAAGGAAACATGCAATCATTTCACTCTTTAGATATTGCAACATCTAGAATTCCTGTAAATACAACAGAACAAGCCACTAATGTTGTAGATAAAATTTTAAGTTACTACCAAACGGACAAACTAGGTGACTGGAGAAACAGCATTACTCTTATGGCAGATGATATTGACACTAGAGGTGAAGAAACTATTGAACAAGGAATGGAAGAAATTGCAGATTCTATAAAAGTCAATAGACCCGACTTAAATGTAACAAAAATTTATGCAGATGCATTTGTACAACAAAATAGTTCGGGTGGAGAACGTTACCCTGATGTAAATACAAATCTTTTAAACTCCTTTGAAAAAGGAACTTTAGTTTATAATTATTTTGGACATGGAGGTGAAGACGGTCTTGCAGCTGAAAGAATTTTAACCATTGCAGAAATTGAAGCTTTAAACAATAATTTTTCACCTCTATTTGTAACTGTTACTTGTGATTTTACAAGATTTGACAACCCACTAAGGCTTACGGCAGGCGAACGTATTTTTTGGAAAAAAAACGGAGGTGTAGCAAATTTAATTACTACTACTAGAGAAATTTTCATAAATGTTGGGCAAACATTTAACCAAGAACTCGTTAAAGTTCTATTAGCATTTAATCAGGAAGAATTAACTATTTCACAAGCACTACTTAAAACTAAAAACAATACAAGTAGTCGTCAAAAATTCTTCGTTTATAACATCGGAGACCCCGCAATGAAACTAGCCGTTCCAAAACCAAACATTAAAATCACAAAAATGAATGGTATAGACGTAACACAATCTTTAGACACATTAAAAGCACTATCTCGTGTTACATTTGAAGGTGTAGTTACAGATAATAATGATATAACTTTAACCGATTTTAATGGAACTTTAAGCGCTACAGTTTATGATAAACCAGTAATTAAAGAAACTCTAGATAATGACAACTTTGGTGTTATTATGCCATTTGATTCTCAAGAAAGTAAATTATTTAGAGGAAAAGCAACTGTAGAAAACGGTGCTTTTCAGTTCGAATTTATTGTTCCTAGAGATGTTAAAATTGCATACGGAAAAGGAAAATTATCTTTTTATGCTGAAAATCAAGAAATTGATAAAACAGGTGCAAATTTTGATGTAGTTGTTGGTGGAATAAACCCTGATGCACCAGAGGATACTGTTGGACCTGAAATTCAACTTTTTATGAATGATGAATCTTTTATTGATGGAGGAAACACAAATTCTTCTCCAAATTTTATTGCCAAATTAGCAGATCCTAGTGGTATAAACACTTCTATTACTGCTATAGACCATGATATTGTTGCAATTTTAGATGGAGATCAAGCAAATCCTTTTATTCTTAACGATTTTTATCAAACCGAATTAAATGACTTTACAAACGGTGTCGTAAACTATAAATTAAGAGACTTAGCAGTTGGCCCACACACAATTACATTAAAAGCTTGGGATACTTACAATAATTCTTCAGAAGCAACGTTAAACTTTGTGGTCGTTAGTGATACTAGTCTACTTTTAGAAAATGTCTTAAATTACCCAAACCCATTTGTTAATTATACCGAGTTTTGGTTTAATCATAATAAACCTAATGAACCCTTAGATGTACAAGTACAAATTTTTACAGTTTCGGGTAAATTAATCAAAACTATAAATCAAAATGTTCAAACAACAGGTGGTTTATCTCGAAGTATTACTTGGAATGGTTTAGATGATTTTGGCAACAAAATTGGTAAAGGAGTTTACGTATATAAATTAAAAGTAAAAGCAACCATAAGTAATCTAGTATCAGAAAAGTATGAAAAATTAGTTATACTTCAATAAAACCTTATATTTGTCAAACTATTAAATTACTACAACTAAAATAATGAAAAAATTTACACTTTTATTTTTTGTATCATGTTTAGCCTTTAATGTTAAAGCACAAACAACAACTGCAACACCTTTTTTATTAATTCCTGCCGACGCTAGAGCTGGTGGTATGGGAGATATTGGTGTAGCTACATCTTCTGATGCATTTTCTTTATTTCATAATGCATCTAAAATAGCATTTAATGAAAACCAATTAAGCATTGGAGCAAGTTATGTACCTTGGTTACGTAATTTAACCGATGATATTTTTGCTGGAAATGTATCTGTAGTTAATAGATTTAGTGAAAACCAAGCCTGGGGAGTAGATTTAAAATATTTCTCTTTAGGACAAATTAATAAAACATCAGACCAAGGCTTACCTGAAGGATATTTAAATCCAAGTGAACTTGCAATTTCAGGGTATTATTCTTTAAAGTTAAGTGAAGGATTCTCTATGGGAGTTGGTTTAAAATATATAAATTCTAATTATGATATTGATCAAGATTTTGAAGCAATAAACTCCTTTGCTGTAGATATTTCTGGTTACTATCGTTCTACAGAAGAAAACTACGGAACATTTAATGGTCGCTATCGTTTAGGTTTTAACATTGCAAACATTGGTCCTAAAGTTGCTTATACTCCAGGAGAAGAAAATTTTATTCCAACGAACTTAAAATTAGGTGGTGGTTTTGATTTTATTTTTGATGATTACAACACTCTAGGCTTAAATTTAGAATTCACAAAACTATTAGTTCCTGAAGATTCAAATTCTGATAAAGGTTGGTTTGAAGGAATGTTTAGTTCTTTTGAAAATCCTACGCCAACTTGGGCATTAGGAGCAGAATACATGTACAATAAAGCTTTTGCTCTTAGAGCAGGTTACTTTAATGAAAGTGAAGAAAACGGAAATAGACAATTCTTTACTCTAGGAGCAGGTTTTGAAGCCAGAGCTTTTACAGTAGATTTATCATACTTAATAAATGCATCAGACATTAACAATCCTTTAGAAAATACTTTACGTTTCTCTTTAGCATTTGATTTTGGTGAAATTTATGACGATTATTAAAAAAAATTAGTAAGTTAGTACCTATAATATATAAGCAGTCGATAAATTGACTGCTTTTTTTGACTAAAATACTTTTATGAAGAAAATTGACATACGAACTTCTGCAACTATTTTTGATTCAGTTTCGGAGCTTTCATCAGAAGAACAAAACTTAATGACCAACGCCATTGAAGCAAGAAAAAAAGCATATGCTCCTTATTCAAAATTTAAAGTTGGAGCTGCCTTATTATTAGATAATGGAGAAATCATTTTAGGAAATAATCAAGAAAGTGCTGCCTATCCTTCTGGAATGTGTGCAGAAAGAGTAGCAATTTGGAAAGCTGGCTCTGATTACCCAAACATGAAAGTCAAAAAAATAGCCATAACCGCAGCATCTACTGAAAACTTAGTAAATAAACCTGTTGGACCTTGCGGAGCATGCAGACAAACGTTGTCTGAATACGAAATCAACCAAAAAGAACCTATAGAAATTATTTTTATGGGAGAAATAGGTCAAATTGTAAAAACAGAATCGTTGCTCTCACTTCTACCCTTCTCTTTTGATAGTTCATACCTATAAATGAAAAAAGATATTACTTCTAGGAAAGACATTAAACATATTATTTGTAAGTTTTATGAAAAACTATTAAATGATGAAGAAATGCTTCCTTTTTTTGAAAATTTTGTACAAAACAAAACCCTCGAAAAACATATAGATATTATTACAGATTTCTGGAATGATATTCTTTTTGATACTATAACATATTCTAATAATGTATTAAAAAAACATTTAGATATAAACTCTTTTATTGCGTTTAGGGAAAAGCACTTTACCATTTGGATGTCGTATTTATTTGAAACAATTGACACTGATTTCATCGGTTTAAACACTTCTAAAATGAAAGAAAGAGCAACTTCTATATCAATGGTAATGAAGCTTAAGATGAATCTATATAAAAATTAGACTCATTTACTTTTTAATATAAATACTAAATAATTTTCATTTGAACCTCCCATTATTATGCATGCATAGCAAATCTAAAATCTTATCATTTTCTAAATTGCATGTTGTAAATAAGTAATAAATGATTTCAGCAAAAATAACAGGTACAGGAGCCTACATACCAACAATAAAAAAAGAAAACGTAAAATTTGCAAAAAGTGAATTTCTAAACGCAGATGGCTCTAGTTTTAATGCTGAAAATACTGTAATAATTGATAAGTTTAAAACTATTACAGGAATTGAAGAAAGACGTTATGCTGAAAATCATTTTACCGCGTCTGATTTAGCCTATTTTGCTGCTGAAAAAGCCATTGAAGATGCTAAAATAAATCCTGAAGACTTAGACTACATTATTTTAGCTCATAACTTTGGAGACGTTAAAAAAGACACTATACAAAGTGATATTTTACCAAGTTTAGCAACACGGGTTAAACATTTACTTCGCATAAACAACCCTAATTGTGTTGCTTATGACATTCTTTTTGGCTGTCCTGGTTGGGTTGAAGGTGTAATACAAGCACAAGCATTTATAAAAGCTGGTATTGCTAAAAAATGTTTAGTTATTGGAGCCGAAACACTTTCTAGAGTTGTAGACCTACACGATAGAGATTCTATGATTTATAGTGACGGAGCTGGTGCTTGTATTGTTGAAGCTACAGATGAAACTTCTGAAAGTGGAATTTTAAGTCACGCATCACAAACCTTTGCAAAAGATGAAGCTTTTTATTTATTCTTCGGAAAATCTTTCAATGAAAACAAAGATAAAGATGTTCGATATATTAAAATGCATGGTCGTAAAATTTACGAATTCGCATTAACAAATGTTCCGAAAGCAATGAAAATTGCTTTAGATAAAAGTGGTGTTTCTATAGATGAAGTAAAGAAAATATTTATTCATCAAGCAAACGAAAAAATGGATGAAGCTATTATTAATAGATTCTTTCGATTATATAAAAAACCTGTGCCAGAAGGCGTTATGCCAATGAGCATTCATAAACTAGGTAACAGTTCGGTTGCAACAGTACCAACATTATTAGATATGGTTTTAAAAGGAAATATAGAAAACCAAGAAGTTAAAAAAGGAGATGTTATTTTACTAGCTTCTGTTGGTGCAGGTATGAATATAAATGCAATAACGTATCGATTTTAAAAAACTTTAAAAAATCGTTAATCATATATCGTAAATCTAATATCTAAGTATTATTTTTGCGCATGCAACAACACAACGTACTTATATTAGATTTTGGCTCGCAATACACACAACTAATTGCACGCCGCGTAAGAGAATTAAACATCTATTGTGAAATTCACCCTTACAATAAAATACCACAAAACTTAAACGATTTTAAAGCGGTAATTCTATCAGGAAGCCCATCTTCAGTTCGTTCAGAAGAAGCTCCTCATCCAGATTTATCAGAAATTAGAGGTAAAAAACCATTGTTAGCTGTTTGTTATGGCGCACAATATTTAGCTCATTTTTCTGGTGGATTAGTTGCTCCTTCAAACACAAGAGAATACGGAAGAGCAAATTTATCTTACGTTAAAGAAGGAGAAGAATTTTTAGCAAACATCTCTAAAGGAAGTCAAGTTTGGATGAGTCATTCAGACACCATAAAAGAACTACCTACAAACGGAAAACTTTTAGCAAGCACAAACGATGTAGAGAATGCAGCTTATAAGATTGAAGGAGAAAAGACGTATGCAATTCAATTTCATCCAGAAGTGTATCATTCTACCGATGGTAAACAATTATTACAAAATTTTTTAGTTAGTATAGCAGGAGTAGCACAAACTTGGACACCAGATTCTTTTGTAGATGAAACGGTTGCCGATTTAAAAGCTAAAGTTGGTAACGACAAAGTAGTTTTAGGATTATCTGGAGGAGTAGATTCTACGGTAGCAGCAGTACTTTTACACAAAGCAATTGGAAGTAATTTACATTGTATTTTTGTAAACAACGGTTTGTTACGTAAAAACGAATATACAGACGTTTTAAAGCAATACGAAGGTATGGGCTTAAACGTAAAAGGTGTAGATGCTTCGGCACGTTTTTTGAATGAACTTGCAGGATTAAGCGATCCAGAAGCAAAAAGAAAAGCAATTGGTAAAGTATTTATTGATGTTTTTGATGATGAAGCAAATCAAATTGAAGATGCAAAATGGTTAGCACAAGGCACAATTTATCCTGATGTAATAGAATCGGTTTCCGTAAACGGAGGTCCTTCAGCAACTATTAAGAGTCATCATAATGTTGGTGGTTTACCAGATTTCATGAAATTGAAAATTGTAGAACCGCTAAGAATGATTTTTAAAGATGAAGTTCGCCGGGTTGGAAAATCGATGGGAATTGATGCTGAGTTATTAGGTCGTCATCCATTTCCTGGACCAGGTTTAGCAATTAGAATTTTAGGAGATATAACGTCAGAAAAAGTTCGTATTTTGCAAGAAGTAGATGCTATTTTCATCAACGGATTAAAAGAAAGTGGTTTATATAACAAAGTTTGGCAAGCCGGAGCTATTTTATTACCAGTAAATTCTGTAGGTGTTATGGGAGATGAACGTACTTATGAAAAAGTAGTTGCTCTTAGAGCTGTAGAAAGTACTGATGGAATGACGGCAGATTGGGTAAATTTACCATATGAGTTTTTACAAAAAACATCAAACAATATAATTAATAAAGTAAAAGGTGTTAACAGAGTAGTTTATGACATTAGTTCTAAACCACCTGCAACTATAGAATGGGAATAAAACTATTATTTCTTTTTGAAAAAATATAAAATAAATTTAAAGATGAAAAGATTAAAATTTTTGATTTTACTATGTATTATGACCTTTGCTGTATCATGTGGTCAGCAAAAAAAGTACATCGAATACAAAGTAAAAGATGGTGAAACTATGCGTAGTATTGCCAAAAACTACAATCTTAAAACTAAAGATTTATTACGTTTAAACCCTGATGTTGGCAGAAAACCAGATGCAAATACCGTAATTATTATTCCAAATTCAAAGAAGAATAACACGCAAATTGCAGAAAACATTAAAGTTGATAAAGTAGAAACTAAAATTGATGAAGTAAAAACTCCTATTGATGTTACTGCTGAAGAAGCTAACACAGTAGATTCAGAATTAGAAGAATTGAAAAAAAACTTTGTAGTTCATAAAGTTAAAGCTAAAGAGACTGTTTACGGTTTAACTCGTTTTTATAATATTTCTAAAGAAGAATTATTTACATTAAATCCTACAGTAGAAAAGGAAGGTTTAAAAATTAATCAAGTAATAAAAATTAAACCCATTTTAACTGAAGAAGATGCAGAAGCAAATGATGTTTTTGAAGACAACATAAAATCCAATTCTGAAGTTAACATAGCATTATTATTACCTTTTAGAGCAAACGAATACAAAGACACTGACGCTAAAGATGTGTTTAGCAATAATACTTTAGCAAATATTGTTACTGATTTTTATATGGGAGCAGAAATTGCAATCGATTCAATTAGAAAAAAAGGTGTAAAAGTTAATGTTCAAGTTTTTGATACAGAAAAAAGGAGCTCTAGGATTAATTCTATAGCTTCTAGTGGTCAATTAAAAAATGCTGATGTAATAATTGGCCCATTTTATTCAGATGAAGCTAAAAAATTAGCTGGTAGCGTTAGCTCTCCTGTTGTTTTTCCACATTTCTCTAAAGATCAAAAAACATTTTCATCTTCAAAATTAATAAAAACGGCTCCAGATAAAAGTAGTTATTTAGAAGCATTAACAAACTACTTATCTGAAAGTTATACTAATGAAAACATTATTGTTGTTGGAGACGGTAAAGCTAAATCAAACTCTAATATTCTTAAAATAGTTAGTAAATTAAAAAAGAACGATTCTATTAATACTATCTCTATTTTAAAACCTAAAAATGGTTACATTAAAAAAGAGAAATTTACAGATTTAATGAAGCCAAAAACGCATACTTGGGTTATAGTAGTTTCTGACAATGATGTTGCTGTAGCAGATGCATTAAATAGTATGATTTCTTTACCAGAAGAAGTTACTGCTCAGGTTTTTGCTATTGATAAGAACAAAGCATTTAATAGAATTGATAACTTTAAATTAGCAAAAATTAATTTTAGTTATGTAACCAATGAGTTTATAGATGAAAGTAACTATGCTACTAAAGCTTTTAATTCTAAATATAGAAAACTAAATAATTCTTTACCTTCTATTCATTCAACTAAAGGTTTTGATATTACTTATGATGTTTTAGCTCGTTTAGCTAGCTCTAACAACGACCTAAAAGAAACACTAAACGAAGGTAGTTCCTATAGATTAGTAAGTAAGTTTGATTATAAAAAACGCTTATTTGGTGTTACAAATAATGAAGGTTTATTTATATTAAAGTACAATGAAGATTTAAGTTTAACTAGGTTGAAGTAAAAAACTTACAATTAAAAAAGAGGCTGAAATTAAATTTCAGCCTCTTTTTTTTTATCTAATTATAATAGTTGTTTACTTAGTAATCATTTTTAAAAATGAAGTTTTTATTCTATCTCGATCTTCATCAGTTAAATTAGAACCAGAAGGTAAACATAAACCATTTTTAAATAAATCTTCAGCTACAGAATCTCCAAAATAAGCACAATCCTTAAAAACTGGTTGTAAATGCATTGGTTTCCAAAGTGGTCTTGTTTCTATATTGTCTTCTAATAATTTTAAACGGATATTTTCTCTAGAAAACCCTGTTTTTTTCTCATCAACAGTAATACAACTCAACCAATGGTTAGAAAAATAATCTTTTGTTGGTTCTACAAAGACCTCAATACCATCAACATCTTTAAATAACTCTTTATAAAACTGATTATTTGCTCTTCTTAAGCCAATATGTTTATCTAGAACTTCCATTTGTCCTCTACCGATACCTGCAACTATATTGCTCATTCTATAATTATAACCAATTTCAGAATGTTGGTAATGTGGTGCGTTATCTCTTGCTTGTGTTGCTAAAAAAATAGTTTTTTGCTTTGTTTCTTCAGTTTTACACACTAAAGCTCCACCACCTGAAGTTGTAATAATTTTATTTCCGTTGAATGATAAAACACCATAGTCACAAAAAGTTCCACACTTTTGACCTTTATATGTTGAACCTAAAGCTTCTGCAGCATCTTCAATTAATGCAATTTCATATTTATTAGCAATCGCTACTATTTCATCCATTTTAGCAGGCATTCCATATAAATGAACAATAATAATTGCTTTTGGCTTTTTGTTATTAGCTATACCTGCTTTTATTGCTTTTTCTAAGTGATTTGGACACAAGTTCCAAGTTTCCTTTTCACTATCTACAAAAATTGGTTCAGCACCTTGATAGGTAATTGGATTTGCTGAAGCTGAAAACGTCATGCTTTGGCAAATAACAGTATCGTTTAATTTTACACCTGCTAAAATTAATGCTAAGTGTAATGCAGATGTTCCTGATGCAAGACAAGCTACCTTTGAGTCTTCTTCTACGTAGCTTGCTAGATCTTGTTCAAATCCATTTACATTTGGACCTAAAGGTGCTACCCAATTTGTATCAAATGCTTCTTGCACGTATTTTTGTTCAGTTCCTCCCATGTGTGGTGAGGATAGCCATATTTTACTCATCTTCTTTTTTATATTTAATTATTTTACCAGGGCTACCTACTACAATAGCATAATCTGGAATATCTCTTATAATAACTGCACCTGCACCAATTGTAACCCATTTACCTATTTTTAAATTAGGAATAATGGTTGCGCCTGCACCAACATGTGTTCCTTCTCCTATTTTTATATTTCCTGTTATTGTTACATTTGGTGAAATATGAACAAAATCTTCTAAAACACAATCATGTTCTACCACTGAATTTGAATTAACAATACAATGCTTACCTATTTTTGTTTCTGAATTTATAACTGCACCAGCCATTACTACCGTCCCTACATCTATCGATGAAGTAGAAGAAACTATTGCTGATAAATGAATAGAACTTGTATATTCTAAACTAAATTTTTGACTAATTTTTTTTCTAATTGAGTTATTTCCAACACTTAGAATAAACTTTTGTTCTAAAAATTCTTTTATTTGATTAGAATTAAAAACGGGGATGTTTAATAACTCTTTAGCATTTGGATTATCATCGATAAAAGCAGCAACACTTATACCGTTACTTTCTACAATATCTTTAATTACTTTTCCATGACCACTTGCTCCAAACAAACAAACCTTATTCATTTCCTAAGAATTTTGTAGTTGTAGCTTCTCCTTTAGTATTTATCCCTTCACTTTTAAAAACTTTAGAAAATGTTTTAAAAAAAATCTTTAAATCAATTAAAAAACTAATATTTTCAACGTACCAAACATCAAAATCAAATTTTTTCTCCCAACTAATTGCGTTCCTACCATTTACTTGCGCCCAACCCGTAATTCCTGGACGAACATTATGTCTTTTCTTTTGAATATTATTATACAACGTTAAATATTCTGGTAATAAAGGTCTTGGACCAATTATACTCATATCTCCTTTGATAACATTAATTAATTGTGGAATTTCATCTAATGATGTTTTCCTTACAAAGTTTCCTACCTTAGTTAATCTTTCGGAATCTGACAATAAGTTACCTTGAAAATCTTTCTTATCATTCATGGTTTTAAACTTAATTACTTTAAATATTTTTTCATTTTTCCCAGGTCTATTCTGAAAGAAAAAAGGTCTTCCATTATTATTAATCATTAATAAGATTAAAACAATAAAAAAAAGAGGGCTTAAAACAAATAAACCCACTAGTGAAATTAAAAAATCTATAACTCGTTTAAAAAAATGTATATACAAACCTAATTAAATTTATTATTATTCTTGTTTTCCTTTAAAAATAAAGATACACTTAATATTAAAAAAAGAAACAACCAAAATTGGTAAAAAAAATATATTGATGATGATAAAAGCCCAAAGATAATAAATTGGATGAAAATAAGTGATATCCACCCTAACTCTGAATTGACTAAAATCTTTAATGCCTTTTTAAAAGAATCTAAAAGTATGTATAAATATAACATTCCTCCTATTATTCCTCCAGTGTAAAAAGACTCAAATATAAAGTTATGAGGGTATGTAACAATACTTTTTTTTAGCTTTAATGAAATAAGAAATGTATTCCCCAAAAATGGATTATTTAGAAATCCTTTTATAGATGCAAGCCACAAAACTGTTCTTTGTCTTAAAGACTCATCGCTATTGTAAAAAAGTTTTAAAATTCTTTCGCTAAATGCTAAATTATAATTTAATGATAAAAATAATACAACTATTAAAAACACGTTAAAGCCAATAAAATAGCCCCATTTATTCTTCAACTTTATATTATAATTGAAAATAATTGATAATAATAGACTTATAAATAAGCTTATTAATGCTCCTCTACTTGCAGATAAAGCAATTAAAAGAATGGCAAGTAAAAAAGTTAGTATAAAAATTAATCTTTTATTCTTAAAAAACAAAAAACCTGAAATCAAGCCTAAATTTGCACCTATATAACCTAGTGCTATTGGATTTATTTTTAGGTATTTAGAAAGTCTAGATTCTAGGTTATTAAAATCATATGAAAAAACACTTAGTAGCGCTGTAATAATTAATGTTATAAATAAAATTTTTATTATAAATTTAAAATTAATTTTTTCTAATGGAGTTGCTAAAATACTTAAGCTAGGTAAAACTAGGACTCCAAAAAAAGTAAAAACATATTTTAATATAGATTCAGGATAATTAATAGAAGAATAATAAAAGCTATAAATAATTTTAACGAACATAATGATCCAGAAAAAAACTATAGCAATAAATAATTTACTTTTTATATGAAATATTTTTTTCCCATTAAAAAAAATAACTAACAATACTAGAAACAAAGAAATAGCTCTATAATATAAGCTTATGTTATTCAATTCAAAGTTAGTAACTGAATGGAAAAACACAACTAATTTAAATCCCAGTATTAAATTAATTAGGTTTAAATGATATAAATAAGAAAGTTGTGCTTTATTTATAGTAAACAATCTATATCTCCTTTAAATTTACTACATACTCTTTGGCTAGCACATTCCTATCAAAGTGTTTTTTTGCATACTTGTATCCAGACTCTCCAAGTTTTTCAAGTTCTTTCTTATCTAATGATAATAATTTTAAAACTCCTCTTACAATATCTTTTGGATTTTCTGGCTCCACATATTCGCCGCAATTTGCATTATTAATCAACTCCCTAGAAACACCATCAATTGCTAATAAAACAGGTTTCTTACAAGACATATAATCAAAAGTTTTGTTTGAGTAGATAGTTTTAAAAGTATCTACTTTTTTCAAAACAGATGCCCCAACATCTGAAGCTAAAATATACTTAAAAACCTCTGCTTTAGCTACAGGCTCTCTAAAAATAACATTATTTAAATTTCTTTTTTTAACTTCTTTTTGTAATTCTTCTTTTCGCATTCCTGCTCCTATCAACTGAAAAATAACATTAGTGTGCTTTAATTGCTCAGCAGAATCTATTAACTGAATTAAATGATTTGCAACTCCATGTGCTCCAACATAAGTAATAACAAACTTATTTTCTAAGCCTAATAGTTTTTTAAATTCTATTGCATTAAAGGAAATATCATCTTGAATCTCTTCTGCTAAAGAAAAATCTGCCGCATTAGGTATAAAAATTACTTTCTCTTTTGGAACATTCTTATCGTTTATTAATTTATCTCTAAAAGCAGGAGTTAATACATTTATTAGTTTTGCTCGTTTATAAATAAACCCCTCAAACCAATAAGCAAATTTTATAATTAATTTATTTTTTAAAACTCCTGTGTCTATAGCAGATTCCGGCCATAAATCTCTAATTTCAAAAACAAAAGGAACTCTTTTTATTAATGACAAAACATAAGCTGTAATACCTACAAATAAAGGTGGTGAGGTAACTAAAATAACATCATATTTACCACTAGTTTTATATAAACCTGCATATATACTTGCAAAAACAAATGAGAAGTATGCCCATAAACGACCTAAAAAATTAACATTGTAACTTTCTGATACATGACATCTAATTATATCTACACCTTTATAAAATTGTAAATCTTTAAATGTATATTTTCCTTTATACTTTTCTGGTTTCTTACCTGTATTATAATGTACCATACCTGCTAAAACAGTAACTGTATGCCCTTGCTCTGACCAGGTTTTTGTCATTTCATTAAAACGAGAACCTCCACCGTCTCCTTTTTCTAAAAAATATTGATGAATTAATAATATTCTCATTCTTTTAAGCTAATTTTTGTTTTAAATGATTTTGTTTGTGATGTAAAAGTAAGTCTTAAAGATAACTCTTTAACCCCATAATAACCAGAATACCACTTCTCTTCAATCTTTGGCTCTAAAACGTTATTATTTCCATCTACTGAGGTGATTATAATTTTTTCCTTATTCTTTTTAGAAAAATGCCAATATTGGTAACAGGTCTTATTTCCTGGCATGTCAATAATATCTTCTACAAACCAATTGTTTTTAGCTATTGGTTTTGTTACTTTTCTTTGATGATAAATATTATTACCTAGTTGTTTATAGGCTTTTATTTTTCCGAAGAATAGAAAATTATTGGTTTCTTTTTTTAAAACAGCTTCTGCCTTTTTAACCCAATAATACCATATAAATCTCCCTCCTTTTTGCATTTGATTCTCTTGCCCAACACTTACTGTATTATGCCCTTCTGAACCATTAAAGTAAGCTACAAAATTTTTATCCGTATTATATTTATAAGAGCCATTATCTCTTAAGATATTTTCTCCACCAACCCAAATATCTAAATGTAAGTTATCTGATTGGTAAGGCCTGTCTTTATAACCTCCACAACGAATAAATGTTTTAGTATTTCCTTCTTGCAAAACATAATAGCCACTATTTTTAAATTCATTTAATTGGGCAATTGGTTTAGGTTTTATATTGTTTGGTTTAACACCATACCAAAAGGAACTTTTTGAATTATAATATGTATTGTTTTTTAATACCGCTCGTAAATCATCTAATTGAGAACGGTAATTCCTATAATCATCATTAGTTAGTTTAAAAAATAATGCCCCATCATTAGAACCATAATTTGGTAATTTACCAGTTACTGTATCTGAACAAACATCTAAAAAATGTAGTGATTTCTCTGCTCTTTCATAAACAACATTATTAAATGTATCTTTATTTAACTTTGAGAGTTGCACTGCCCAAGTTAATAATTGTATTACAACTCTATGATAATTCATCGAGAATTGTAAAAATGTACCGTCTGGATAAATCTGATATTCAATTTCTTGCTCAAACCAAGCTTTTCCTTTTTTACTCCATTCTTTAACGTTTGGTAAAAACGGGAATAACTTGTCGGACAAATACAACATTAATGTTTCTGTAATTGCATGATTATTTCTGACCGATATTCTTGAGAAATGAATATTATGATACACATGGTGTATTTGCCAATAAATTGTATGCATAATCTTTGTAAATAACTCTTGAGTTAAATACTTAGAATCTTTGTAATAATACAAAGCAAAAGTCCAATTTAAAGTACGTAAACTTATTTCTTGACTACATTTATAGTTTGGGCCTTGATTTATTGGGTTTTTGTCTATAAAATCCTCAATTTGTTGAAAGATAAATTGAGATTGATCTTCTTGAAAATGATAATCATATCTAATAATATCATACAAAAAAGAAAACCTTGCTTTTTCCCAAACGTACTTTATGTCTCCTGCTTCTGCTGATAAATCTTGAATATCAGACCAATGTTTTGTAATATCATATTTATGATTTGTAGATGGATTTGTAATCCAATCATAATCTTCTCCTAAATCAATTTTAGTTTTATTGAAGAACGTATAAACCCCTTTTTTTAAATCTTCGAAATTAGATTTTAAGTCTTCTGTTGGATTTTTCTCTAAACCATTAATTTCTTTTCCGAAGAAAAAGAAAGGTGGTAAATTGTTTTTCCAATCTTGTAAAGTTATGTGTTTCTTATATTCAGGATTAGTAGGAAAAGCTTTCTTTTGCCAACCTAATTTGGTTTTGATTAGATACGAAATTCTAAAAAAAACATACCTCATTCCCATGTTGGAGATGAGGTTAAATATTCTTTTTATTTTTTGTTTCATCGTTTATTTTAAAGTTGAAAAACTAATCTATAGTTACCCAAGAACCTTCTTTTAAACTTTGTATTGCAGCAAAACTTGCTTTGGTTACGTTTATTAATTCTTCATATGGAATTAACTCTACAGAGCCTTGTTTTATCTTTTCTACAATCTGACCAAATTGCGCTTTATGTCCTTTATCTAACTTCGTTTTTAATTTTGAAAAACCTTTAACTCCGTAACCTGAAGTCTTAATAAAGTTATCCATAATTAAAACTTTTTCTTGAGAAAAAACCTCTAAATGTTCTTTCGCGTAAGATTTTGCTCCGTTTGCAAAATAATTTACAACTCCAGTAGAGCCATTTTCCATCTTTACTAAAATTGAAGCATTGTCAGTATTTTCTGCTGGATTTTCTCCTAAAGCATTCATACAAACTGCTTTTATTTTACTTCCAGATAAGAAAACCATCAAATCTAAATAATGACAAGCTTCACCTATAATTCTCCCACCACCAATTGCCATATCGTGCACCCAAACTTCTGGCGGTATTGCTCCCGCATTCATAGTTGCAACAATATTCATTGGCGCATTACCTACTAACGATTTTATCTTTTGTGTATGTGGAGAAAAACGACGGTTAAAACCAATCATTAATGTTCCGTTATTCTTACTGTAAGATTCTTCAATAGCAACTAATTCTTCGTTATTTAAAGCCAAAGGCTTTTCAACAAAAACATGTTTCCCTTTTTCTAAAGCATTAATTACCATATCTGCGTGCAAATTATGACGCGTAGTAATCATAACTAAATCTACATCTTTATCATCTAAAACTAAATCGTAATCTGTAGTACTTTGTGCAATATTATGTTTTTGCGCTAACGCTGTTCCGTTTACACCTCCTGAAGAAACAATATGCTTAATATTAGCATTCGTTCCTTTTAAAGCTGGTAACATTGTCATCTTTGTAAAGTTACCTGCACCAATAATTCCGATACCACCTTTTGTTGGTGCGTTCTCTTTTTTATTGACTATAATTGTATGTTCTGGAGTATTGTTTTCGTTATATTTTATGATTGAAGCTATTGATTTTGAATTACCAATATCTCCATAAATTTTATCGTATTCTTCTAACGGAATAACTTCAGAAATTAATCCTTTAACGTCTAATTTTCCAGTAGAAATTAATTGTAAAATAGTTTCAAAATTTCTTTTTTCTGTCCAACGAACAAATGGTAACGGATAATCCATCCCTTTAAACTCATAATCATCATCATAACGACCAGGACCATAAGAACAAGAAACTTGAAAACTTAATTCTTTTTCGTAAAAATCTGCTCTAGAAATATCTAAACCTATTACACCTACTAAAACAATTCTTCCTCTTTTTCTACTCATGTGAGCAGCTTGAGAGATAATATCATTTGTTTTTGCTGAAGCGGTAATTAAAACTGCGTCTGCACCAACATTATTTGTATGACTATTTACAAACTTTACTGGATCGTTTCCTTTTAAAGGATTAAAAGCAATTACTCCTTTACTTTTTGCAATTTCTACTTTTGTATCGTCTAAATCGTAACCAATAACTTTACAACCGTTTGCAACTAACATTTCTGCTGTTAACAAACCAATTAAGCCCAAACCAATTACAACAACAGTTTCTCCCATTGTTGGATTTACTAGACGAATTCCTTGTAAACCAATAGAACCAATTACTGTAAATGCAGCTTCTTCATCAGAAATATTATCTGGAATGTGGGCAACTAAGTTTTGTGGTACAGAAACAAATTCTGCGTGTTGTCCATTTGAAGCCACTCGATCTCCAACTTTAAAATCTGTAACACCATTTCCTACAGCAAACACCTCTCCTACATTACAATAACCTAAAGGTAAAGGTTGTTCTAACTTGTTAAAGACAGTTTCAATTGTCGGCATTAAACCTTCAGTTTTAATTTTATCTAAAACCATTTTTACTTTATCTGGTTGCTGACGTGCTTTTTGTATCAAAGACGCCTTACCAAACTCTACTAACATACGTTCAGTACCTAATGATACTAAACTACGTGTAGTTTTTATAAGTACTTGACCAGACTTTACCTTTGGAGATGGTAATTCTGCTAATTCTGTAATTCCTGTTTTAAAGGATTGTAGTATTTGTTTCATTTACTCTTTATCAATTAAATAATTTTCTTCAATTTTTGAAATATTTTCTTTATACTTTTCTAAATTCTCTAATTTTAGTTTTTCTTCAAAATTAAATTCAATTTCATTTTGAGAATCATCAACACATAAGCCAATTCCTAAAGATTTAACCTGTTTCCATAAAAAAGTGTTCTTTGAAACTATTATTGGAACATTAAAATAAATTGATTCATATAGTTTATTAGGTAAAGCCAATTGTACATTTATGTCTTTAGAATCGTAAACTACATAATTAAAATCAATTAAACTATAAATTACATTTAAATCGTCTGGGTTTTTAAAAGCTCCGTAGTAATAAATATTATTTGATTCATTTTCTATTTCTTTTATTCTTTTTACTAACCTGCCATCACCTATTAAAACAATATCAAACTGAAGCGAATCTTTATAAGAATTTAGCAAATGAATTACAGAGTCATACCTTAACAATCCTATTACACCAATTGTAATTTTATTTTTGTTTTTCGCTTTTAACTGTATTTTGGACTTATAATCATATTTTTTAAGATCTTCTTTTTTGATTTTATTTTCTTTAACTTCAATTGTGATTCTAGGATATCTCTCTAAATAATAATTTTTAAACCCTGATGATGTAACAACTAATTTTTCAATTCTATTAAAAACATATTTCTCAAAAGAATTTACTAAAAAATTTAGCAGAAAATTACTAGATACTCTTAAATCACCTATTTCCAAAATTACTTTTTTATTTTTTAAAAAAAATAGGCTAAAAAATGCTAAGTCCAAACCAAAAACATATAGGTTGTTGTTGCTTTTTAAAGTCTTTTTTAACCCAAAAAAAGTTTTCACCAAAATAAAAAACCTCTTAAAATATTTTCCATCTTCTAAAAAACCTAAATAGTGGACGTTATGAGTAATTCCAAAATCATTAATTAATTGATGTTTTCTTTTAAACGAAAACACTTTTACATTAATATTTTTACTTTTATAACTATCAATCCTTTTTCTATATCTAGGTTGGGTAGAAGTTGGTGTCAAAAAAACAAGTTCTTTCATTTTACTTTCTATTTATAATCTCAAATAAATCGATTATTCTTTTTTTTTATAAAAATTCTAATTTTTATAGGTTTCTAATTTTAATTCTACTTTTTGCCATAAGCAACCTTTATCTTCTATAGATAAGTAAGATTTATAACTTTTAAAACTACTTATCCATTTATTAAATACAAAGTCTTCTTCTACAGTGTTGTAAATAATATTATTATACTCATCAATTTTGTTTCGACTACTTGGATAAACAACTGGCTTGATTTTTGATTTTAAATAAAGTGTATTTTGGTTAAAGTTAATATCTTCTGCATAAAAATCAGAATTTCCTTCATTAAAATTAATAACGGCTTTGTTAATTCCTAAAACTTTATTATTTATTATAGCTACCTTTTGTTGTTGCTGGTACCCTTTTTCTAAATATTTAACTTTTTTAGACGAATTGGTTCTTGGTAACCTAAAAGCATAATCTGCTCCTTCAATAAAATTGTTTTCTATAATATGGTTTTCTCCAAAGACTCTAATACCTCTTTTTGTTTTTTTAAAATAATTATCTTTTACAAGTACGTTATTACCAGACCTTAAAGTTAAACCTGAAAGGTTGTTTACAAAGCTATTTCTAAGTATCTTATTGCCTGAAGTTTTATTACTAATAATTTCTTGTCTATCTCCTATTATGTTTATAAAAAGATTTTCTATTACCTTATTATCTAAATTATAATTTAATGTTGCTCCAACTCCTGTACCTAACATAATAGCTTCCATACCATTAGTGGTTTTTGCGTTAGGATATGCATCTTTTACGGACGCTATATTGCTAAAAATATTTCTATAAATTAAATTATTCTTATTTAAACTATCTATTGGAGATATATTTTTGGTAAACATAGCAATACACATTGCTTTACTTTTATTAAAAGTATTATTAGATATTGTGTTATTGTACACTTTATTTACCATTCTTATAATTGCATGTGTTGGGTAACTACCACACTCATTAAAAAAATTATTATGGATACTAATATTATTAGAATTACTTAATACAATGGTAGATTCAGCTACATTTTTAAATTGAAACCCTTCAAGCTTTATATTAGAACAGTTTTCTAATTTAAGTAAAGAATTTCCTTGTATTATAACTTTACCTTTCTTTTTAGGCTTTATAACAACTTGCTTGGTAAAATTTTTGTTTTTTAATTTACACGATAAGTCTTTATAAGTTCCGGCCTCTATATAAATTACAGCTCCTTCATTTAACGCTACTTTATCTAAATCATAAAACGAAATACATTTTTCTTTTTTAACTGGTACAGAACAAAAGCTAAATATAAGAAGCAAACCAATAAGATAACTAAAATTATTATACATCTGTTATAATTGAGTTATTAACTGGATTTGAATATTGCTGTGCTTTAATAAAACCATTTTTAAAATTTAACCTGCTCGTTTTCTTTTCAGAAATTAGGTTAAACAAAGATACTAACTCTTTATAGTCTTTATATTGAAAACCAATATTAAAGTCTTTATATTCTTTAAAATGACCGTCTATTGGAGATAGAACAGGGCATTCAAGACTAACGCAATCAATTAAAATTCCACTTGCTCTTTCTATAACTGAACTATCATTAGCAAATAAACAAAAATTTGCTAATGATAAAATAGAATAGTATTCATCAAAACTTAATTTTTTATTTATAATAGTTATAGTATCACTATAATTTTTGTGATTAGATCCTGGTAAAGAAATAACAAATTCTATATTATTCCATTTAGAAAAACCTGGAGTTAATAATAACTTCTCTAATAGTTTTGCTTGCCTACCTAAAACAACAATTTTAACCTTTTCTCCTTTTAAAACTTGTGGTTTTAAATTAAACCTAATTAGTTCCTTATAGTTTGGATGTGGCAACAACTGTACTTTACTTAAGCTAAATACATCTTTATAAGCAGTAAACATGTACTTGGTAAGTACTATAATGTTTGGTTTGTATAACCTATTTACTATTTTATGTAGTACTCTTTTAGATTTTACCTTTGTAATTGTTTGTAAGTTATTATGTAAAATAATTGAGAAGTTATTTCTAAAAAGAAAAGGATAAAATAAAATAAGTAATATTGGAAATATTGTATTATCTATTGTTAGTAATAATATATTTTTCTTTTTAAATATACTTTTAAAAAGCATTTTAAAGAATATAGAAAAACTTCCTAGTAAAAACGTTTGTTTTTCTGTGGTTTTAAAATTGTTGTGTTTATATATTTCTTCTATTTGTTGCTTTTGAGCTGCTTTACAAATAAATGGTATATTCTTAGTATTGCTAGTTGTAATGCTTTTTAAAATAAGTGTATTAAAATATACATGACCTGTGGTATTTATAGGGTCTAAAACTAGGTCGATATCAGATAACTTTTTAGGCATTTAATCTGTCTTTTTTTTCTATTTTCATTAAAGTAATACTTATTTGTGCAAATGCCACAACCATGCCAAACATAATTTGTAACTTAGAACTAAACATGGTTATAAAAATAAACGGAATATTAATTAGTAAAGCTATACTTATGTACTTTAATATATTATCTGCTTGTCTAAAGGATTTAAATAAATTTTTAGACACATATTGTCCAACACTAAAAAAGAGTATTGAACTCATTACCAACCCATATTTTAAAAGAGAATACATAATTATCCCATGAGGTTTATAAAATTTCCCTTCTGCAATCCATTTTAAGTTAAATGATCCTTTACCCAAAGCAATATCAAATGGCATATGAATAGCTTCAAAATAGCCTCCTAAACCTTTACCAAACACCAAGTAATACGGATTTTCTAATAACTCATACATAATATTTATTAGAGAAATATACCTAACTCTAGAAGAATCTCCTTCTCCTGGGTTAAAAGTGTTTATTTTCCACATAAAATAATTATAGAAATTTGGGTTTATTAATTCAACAATATTAATAGATGCTAACATTAGTACGGGTAATAATAATACATAACCAATTTTTTTGCTAAAAACCATATATATTAAAATAGCCACAACTAAACCTAACAATCTACCTCTAGATGCTACTATTAAAGAGAATAATATAATAATAAGCATTACTGATATTAAAAATAATTTTCTTTTAAATATTCCTACTCCTTTATTGTTTATAAGGTTCATTAAAACATATAAGAATATTACACCTGCCAAATAAGATTCTGTTCCTGAAAAGAAATTAGAAATTGTTCTTGTACTAGAAATTATATAAGAACTAACTATTGTTATTGCTAGTTGTGTTACCAAAATAATTACAAAACAATTAAAAAAAACAATCAATTCTTTTTTAGAGTTTACTAAAACATGTATTGTTAAAAAACCAACAATAGTATTAACAAAAATTCTAACATCAGAAAAAGCTGTTTGTACAGCATAGTTAGCAGAAGAAGTTACATTAAACACCATGCCTAAAAAACTAAAAACAAAAACAATAATAAATATTTTGAAGAAGAAATTACTGTTTATTTTTTTTATTGAAAAGGCTATTTTTTTGGAAAACAAAACAATAAATAATATTAAAGACCATAATACCATAATGGTAAGTCCTCCAAAACTTGCCATATAAACACCTCCTAATTTAGCTCCTTCCTCACCAGAACCAGCACCAAAAACGCCTTCAAAAGTAAAATCACTAAATGCTAAAGAGATAAAGAAAAAAAATAACAGTCCTTTTTTTACATTAACAATAGACAATACTGCTCCAAATAAAAACAGCGCTATAGAGGCTGCCTTTATATTGCTATCATTAATAATATATGCAACTATTGTTATAATAATTGCATATAAATAATAAGTGTTACTATTTTCTTTCATTAAATTGGAATAAAATAGTGTCTAATTGCTCTTTTAATGTTAGATGCCTTTTGTTAATTTTAAGGAAAGCTTCTGAGAAATTTTGTTTTGTTTTATTTACATCTTTTATAATGCCATCTATTTTGTTTTCTAATAAACTTGAAGAATTTAAAAACTCATTAATTTCAAAACAAAATTGATCTATACCAAGATCCTTAAATTCATTAAGAATTTTTGGCTGATAATTAATACCTAAAACGGGTATATTATAATATAATGCTACCAAACAAAAATGATATCTCATACCTATACATAAATCTAATTCATGTATTTTATTTAACACATTATTAGTGTTGGTTGTATATTTTACATGATAAAGTCTAGGTGAGTTTATAGACTCCATAATTTTTTGGTTGAAAACCTCATCATTACCTCCATATTTTTTTTGAAATGAAAATAACGAAATTTCTATGTTAGGATTTTTGTTTAATATGTCTTTAATTATAGCAATCCATTTTTCTATAAATATATCTTTCTTGTTAACATCATCAGAAATATACCCAAAATAATTAAATATTGATAACCCAATTTTCTCAACCTTATCTATCTTTTTAACTTGAGGTTTTTTGCTTAAAAAAAACAAATCTGAACCTAACGAAATTTTTTGTTGCTTTTTAACATAGCTTTCTGCTATACTGTAAGATTTTTTGTCTCTTAGGTAAATAAAACTAGATAAATTCAATATTCTTTTTAATAGATATTTACCAAACTTACTTTTTACATCTCCAATACCAATACCTAAATGATATACCTTTTTATGAAGAAATAACGCATTATATTGTAAAAACAAATACTTTATAAGTAAAGATTGATATTTTCTGTTTTTTGTTTCAAACAATCTTGTACCTCCTCCAAAAATATAAATATCATTTTCTCTTAGATGTTTAATTTCTGCTAAAATTGTTTTTAAAATTCGTGTAATTTTATTTCCTTTAAAAACAGGAGCTTCTATAACCTTTATACTTTTATCTAATTGTAATGGTTTTGCTGCTATTTCTTTTACAACTATAGATATTTTGGAAATATTATTTTGAGATAACAAGTAATTTGTTAGTGATAATAATAATAAATCATCTCCAACATTATTAAACCCATAATAACCTGATATAAAAACCTTTTTTTTATTCATTCTATATTTTTACTTTTTTTAATCTTTTACGTGATAAGAAATATAAATAAGACCAAATAATTAGCCTACAAAAAACTACAGCTAATGCTACTCCAATAATTGAATAGTATTGTACCATAATAATTGCCATAACAAAAAACAAAAGGAATTGTATTAGCTTTACTGTAAATATTCTTTTAGGTTGTTCGTTATAAAAATATGCTTCTAAAGGTGTAAAAAATATACCTCCTACATAAACAGTTATTAAAATTTGAAAAATTCTTATAGAGTCTCTAAATCTTTCTCCAAAAAACAATTCTATTAAATAAGGGCTCACTAATATTATTAAACCAATTAATACTATCAGGTGTAAAAAATATTTTTTCTGAAATTTTAAAATTTTAGTTAAATAGTAATTAGAGTCTCTAGATATTTCTTTCATTAAAACTCTCATTATAGAACCGGTTATTAATGGAAAAATTAAAGCCAATGTATTTGCTGCAGAATATATTGCAACAGCTTCTACACCAACAAAGTTTTCTATTATAACATTATCTAAACGCATTGTTAAAGCTATAACAATATTGGTAAAGCCTAAAGACATTAAAACACCATTAAACTCTTTGTTATTATATGTCTTTTTATTCTTAAACCCTATTATTTTATGGGATGCTATAATTCCAATAAATAATAATAGTATACCATAAAGTACGTATAGTTTTAAATACATTTCATAATTTAATTCATTTTTAAATAAATAAATCATAATTATGGCTCCCAATACAAGTACTGCTCCTTTTAATACATTAATTGCAACATTTAAAAAGTTATACTTATTCCATTTACCCAGGGCTTGGTAATAGGTAGAAAAAAAACGATAAATAGCAATAAAAAGTGTAGATGATAATAAAAATAATATTTCCCAAAAACTAAATTGGTAATATTTATCTATTACTATAAATAGTAAAACTAAAATAGGTATAGAAAAACATAAAAAATTTCTATACCTTTTTGTTATATAATTTAGCAAATCGAAATCTGCTTCATCTTGTTTATTTTTATTATAAAAAACAACCATTGAATTATTAAATCCAAATTGGAAAAATATAATAAAGATAGCACTTAAAGATAGTAATAAATTAATTCGACCAAAAACAGCAATAGGAAATAATCTTGCTAGAATTATATTTATAAGAAATGTAATTCCTGCAGCAAAAAAATTAAAAAATGTTACTGATATAAGTGCTTTTTTCATTTAGCAATATATGTTTGTTGCTTATTTTTTTGTTCCACAAAAATCTAACACTACTTTACTAGAATCAAAAACTATACTTTTAAACTCATCATGAGCTACTAATAAAGCTATAATATCTGCTTCTTGTACTGCTTCTTTATAATTAGTTAACTTAAATACGTTGTGTTCTTCAATATTTGGTTCTACTATAAAGTATTCTCCATTGCTATCATTTTGCAATACTTTTTGTGCAATATATTTTGCTGGAGATTCTCTTAAGTCATCAATGTTTGGTTTAAAAGCTAACCCCATTAATGCAACTTTAGGTTTTCTTCCGTGTTCTAATTCAAATTTTAATTTTTCGTTTTGAATTTTCTCTGCACACCAAAAAGATTTATAATTATTTACTTCTCTTGCAGTACCAATAATTTTAGATTCCATTGGATAATCAGAAACAATAAAGTATGGATCTACAGCAATACAATGTCCTCCAACACCACAACCTGGTTGTAGTATATTAACTCTAGGGTGTTTATTTGCTAAATTAATTAATTCCCAAACATTAATATCTGCCTTGTCACAAATTAAAGAAAGTTCATTTGCAAAAGCTATCTGAACATCTCTAGAAGAATTCTCTGTTAATTTACACATTTCTGCTGTTCTGGCATTTGTTGCGTGTAACTCTCCTTTTACAAATTGCTTATAAAAATTTAGTGCTTTTTGGGTAGACTTGTCATCTACACCTCCAATTACTCTATCGTTATGCACTAACTCGTGCATTACGTTTCCTGGTAAAACTCTTTCAGGGCAATATGCAATATTTAGTTTTCCTTTTAATTCTGGTCTTTCTCCATATATTAAATTCATCATTTTCTCGGTAGTTCCAATTGGCGAAGTAGATTCTATAATATATAAATCGTCTTCTTTTAAAAGTGGAACAATATTTTTTGTTGCCGTTTCCACATAAGAAATATCTGGTTCGTGGTTTCCTTTAAAAGGTGTTGGAACAACAATTAAGTAAGTATCTGCTACAACTGGTTTTATATCTGCTTTTAAAAAACCGTTTTTAACAGCTTGTTCTACAGCAATATCTAAACTTGGTTCTACAATATGTATTTTACCTTTATTAATAGTGTCTACTACATGTTGGTTAACATCTACACCATGAACTTGAATTTTGTTTTGGGCAATTAATGCCGAGGTTGGTAAACCTATATATCCTAATCCTATTGTTACTACTTTTACTGTACTCATTTTTTTATATTTTTGAAATAAAATCGATTATTCTTTGACATGCTTTTCCATCACCATAAGGGTTATGTAAAGAACTCATTGAGTTATATTTTGTTGAATTATCTAATAATTCTTGTGTTTCTTTTATAATTTTATCTGTATTAGTACCAACTAAAATAACAGTTCCTGCATCTACAGCTTCTGGGCGTTCAGTGGTATCTCTCATTACAAGAACAGGTTTACCTAAACTTGGCGCTTCTTCTTGTACACCTCCACTATCTGTTATAATTAAATAAGATTTGTTCATTAACCAAACAAAAGATGGGTAAGAAAGTGGTTTTACTAAATGAATATTATTAACATCTCCTAAAAGCTCATTTACAGGTTTTAATACATTTGGATTTAAATGTACTGGATAAATAATTTCTACAGTAGGATTTTTTAAAGCTATCTCTTTTAATGCTGCACAAATATTAATAAATCCTTGTCCATGATTTTCTCTTCTATGCCCAGTTACTAGAAGAATTCTATTATTAAAATTAATTTCCTCTTTTAAAGCTACAACCTCTTCATTATCTAAATCTTCTACTCTGTTTGAGCTTTCTAACAAAGCATCTATAACAGTATTTCCAGTAACTACAATACTTTCTTTAGAGGTATTTTCTTTTAATAAATTTTCTTCAGATTTTACAGTTGGAGCAAAATGATACGTTGCTACTCTACCTGCAACTTGTCTATTCATTTCTTCTGGAAACGGAGACAACATGTTATTGGTTCTTAAACCTGCTTCTACATGACAAACTTTAGCTCCGGAATAAAAACCTGCTATACTTGCTGCCATGGTTGTTGTTGTGTCTCCATGAACGTATACAAAATCCGGTTTAAAAGATTCTAGAATAGGTTTTAAACCAGAAATAACCTCGCCGGTTAAGTTATATAAGTTCTGATTTGGCTTCATTAAGCTTAAATCATAATCTGGTGTGATATCAAAAAAATTTAAAACTTGATCTAACATTTCTCTATGTTGACCTGTTACACACACCTTTGTTTCAAATCTATCATCAGCTAAAAACTGATTTACTAAAGGTGCCATCTTAATAGCTTCTGGTCTAGTACCAAAAATAATTAAATTTCTTTTTTTCATAATATTAATAAATTAATTTATAACTATATAAATTTCGTTTTATAATTAGTGTACAAAATACTTCTTATAATTAAAACTATTCAATTTGGTGAATAAAATCTATATATTTCCAAACTTATACACTTAATTAAACATTTATACCTCGTTATTTTTCGGTATATATACTTCTAATAAAGAAAGTAAGTTATTTGATACAACTTCCAGATCCATAGCTTTAGCTGGAATTAAAATAGTTTCTCCTTTCTTTATACTCTCTTTATTTCCTTCTAAACTAATTTCACCTTCTCCTTCAACACACATATATACTACAAAAGAATCTATTTCTTTTAGGCTTCTTAAAAAAACACCTTTAACATTAAGTTTATTTGTTTTAAAATATTTACAAGAAAGTATATTTTCTGTACTATTTATAGTATTTAAATATTTTAAATTACAAGTATTGTCTTTTGAAAAGTCTAGAGCGTCTATAGCTAAACTTGTATGAAGTTCTCTTTCATTTCCTTCTAAATCTACCCTATTCCAATCAAAAACTCTATAGGTTATATCTGAAGTTTGTTGAATTTCTGCTATTAAACTACCTTTACCTATTGCATGAATTGTTCCTGATTCTATAAAAAAAGAATCTCCTTTTTTTATATTCTCTTTATTAATTAAATCTAAGACATTATTATTTTTAATTGCTTCCAAGTAAAAACTTTTATTAACACCTTTTTTAAAACCTACATATAACTTAGCGTTTTCCTCGGCATCTAAAACATACCACATCTCTGTTTTCCCAAAAGAATTATGTCTTTCTTTAGCTAAATTATCATTAGGGTGTAACTGTATAGATAAATTTTCTGAAGCGTCTATAAACTTAAATAATAAAGGAAATTCTGCACCAAAATTATCATATACTTGCTTTCCTACAATTTTGTGTTTATATTTCTTAATTAGTGATTTTAAACCCGTTCCTTTTAATACTCCATTCTCTACTACAGAAACATTAGATTCTAGTCCTGAAACCTCCCAACTTTCACCAATTTTATCTTTTGTACTTTTCTTATTAAATAAATGCACCAATTTATTTCCTCCCCAAATTTTTTCTTTCAAAATAGGGGTAAACTTAATTGGATACACTATATCTTTATTTATTATCTCTTTCATTATATAAAAACAACTTAAGCTATTTTTGGTATTAAAATAATTTAACTCAATCTTGATTTAAGATCAAAATAATATTTCTTACCAAAAATTACCAATAAACTTAAAAATACACCTAGAAAAAGCCATGCAGAAATTATAATAGTTCCTTTTGGCTCTGTCTTAACATTAGGCACTGAAACTGGTTTTATAATTGTAAAAACTGGGGTATCTTCTTTAACTTGAATTTGTTGTGTTTCAATTTGTTTTGCTAGTTCGCTATATACACTGTATGCTAAATTGTATTCAGATTGTAGATTTGCTAAACGAGTTTGAGACTTAGCAGAAGTTAAAAACTTATTTCTATCTTGATAATTTGCTAATTGAAATTGTTTCTTTTTATATACTTTTTCTGCTTCAATATACCTCTCTTTTATAAAACCAAGCTTACTAGATGATTTTTCTATCTTAAAATCTATTATATATGATTCTAATAACTTTTGGGTATTATAAGTTAAACCAGCGGCTAAAATAGGTTGTGGCATTACTCCTGAGACTCTTACAGAATTGTCTTCATCACTAATTGTAAGTGATATACTACCTTTTAAAATTTGAAATAATTGTTCGTCTTTATTTGAAATGTATAAAATACTATCAGAAACACTAAGTTTTTTAGTTTCTTTATCTTTACCTTCTCCTTTTAAACTATTAATTATAACACCTGGTAAACCAATTGTATATTTTTTTAAATTTGATATTAACCCTGGAGAATGTATATTAGTATAATACTCTTCAAAAGTTATTGCTTTCTTACCTTCTTCCTTTAAAAGGGGTAGTTTAACTAATTTTCTTTGAAAAGGCACGCTGTTTATTATCTCTGAATACAAACTTAAAGGAATACCTTCATCATTTCCACTACTTCCAAAACTAACTCCTGCCAACGCAGCTAAACCTCCAAGATTACCGCCTCCTTTATTAGATGACCCCTGAGGAATAAAAACCGTAGATGTGGAGAATTTTTTTGGTGTAAAAATTGCAAAAAATAATCCTAAAAGAAAAAATACAAACACAAACTTTATAATAGTTTTTTTATTATCAATTAGTGTTTTAAATATTGATAATAAATCTATTTCTTCTGTTTCTTCTTGATTCATATAATAAATATTATTTTACTAAAGTATTAATTAAAACACCTAAAGTGGCTAAACTTGTTGTTATACCAATTATTTCTTGTGTTGAAAGCGAATTCTTTCCAGAAGTTTTATGAGGAACTAATATTAATGCACCTGGCTCTAATTTAGGGTATGATTTAAAGAATAAAAACTTTTTTGTAGATTTTATTTCTCCATTTGCATAAACAACATAAGTGTTTCCTTTTCTTGCATTTGCTGAAAACCCACCCGCACTATTAATATAATCTTTTAAAGAGTTTCCTTTATCAAACCTTATTACTGCTGGAGACAAAACCTCTCCTTGTACCTCTACAGTTTGTTTTACTGAAGGAATAAATAACTTATCACCAGCTTTTAAAATTAAATCAAATTTAGATTTCTTCTTTTTTATAATTTGCTCTAAATCTATTCCTATTCTATTATTACCGCTTTTTGTAAGTACAATAGAATCTTGTTTTGTATTTAAATTATTTACAGCGCTATTTTGACTGTCTTTACTAACATCTCCACCTGAACTTCTAATTAATGTAGCTCCTTTTACATATGCATATGGAGAAACTCCTCCGGCTTTTTCTAATAAATCTGAAATACGTTCTTCCTTATTTTCTAAAGCATATCTACCTGGGTAATTTGCTTCACCTACAACCGAAACACTTTTTTGAACTGTAAAACCTTTAATAAATCTAACTGAAACCCTGTCAAAAGGTTCTAAAAATACAGCTTCTTTATTATCACTTGTTAAATTACTTGAAGTAGAAAGTCTAATGTTTTTACTTATAGTTTTAAAAGTACCATCATTAGACCTTCTAGATATATCTATTGAACTTGAATCTGCTCCTTCTTTAAATCCTCCAGATATTGCAATTAAATCTTCAATTTGCATATTCTCTACAAATTTAATTGTCTGTGGTTTATTTACAGCTCCGTCAATAGAAATAGTATATTCCTCTTGTAATTCATTTGTACTAAAAATATGAACTCTATCTTCTCTTTGTAATTTAATATTGCCTATATTGTTTAATACTTCTTTTACTGAAAAAGATTTAACTTCTTGCTTTACACCATCTTTACTTCTATAAATAATCCCTCTATTTAAAAACGCATTATCTTTAACACCTGCAGCTTTTTTAATAATATCTGCAACTGTTAAATTTGGTGTTAACTCAAAATCACCAGGCCTATAAACGGCTCCTTCAATAGATACTCTGTTTTCAAATCTATCAATTACCCCTTTAACCTCAAACCTATCTCCATCTTTTAACTTAAAATTATTAACATTTTTTAAATTTATTTCACTTATTTCTCTTTGGCTACCATTAACCCTATTAACAGTTATAATTTCTTTATAAGCATCTGACTTAAACCCTCCAAAATAAGTTATTAAATCCTTTAAAACTTCACCTTCTTTAAACTCATAAGCTCCCGGTCTTTTTACTTGTCCTTCTACAAATATTCTATTAACATAAGGGCTAACAATAATTATATCTTGATCTCTAACCAAAACATTACCTTCTTGTTTTCCTTCTGTTAAGTATTTATAAATATCAAAATTCGCTAATTGTTTACCATCTCTAAATATTTTAACGTCTCTAAAAGTACCATTGGTTGTTGGCCCACCAGATGCATATAGCGCATTTAATACAGAAGACAGCGCACTTAGACTATAAGTTCCCGGAACCTTTACTTCTCCAATGATATTTACTTGAACCGTTCTTACACTAGTTAATGCAACATCAACATTAATTTTATTATAACTAGAATTTGAAGAAATTATACCTCCATATATCTTTTTTAAAGACGAAATAATTTTTGCTTTTGCATCTTTAATAGAAAGTCCACTTACATAAACTGGACCTATGTTTTTTATTCTTACAGAACCATCTACACTAACTTTTTCGCTATAACTATTCTCCGCAGCTCCCCAAATATCAATTAACAATTTATCTCCCGGGCCTAATTGGTAGGTTTCAGGAGTTGCTAAATTTAAATTTGGTGTAAAAGAAATATTAGGATTAGAGAAAAAATCAAACCCAAAATGTTTACTTTTAACTTTATTTTCTAAAGATTTTGAGCCAGAATGGCCAAATTCATTTTGCTTCGGGTTATTTTTTTCTTCACTATTTGTACCGTTAGGAGTGGAAACTGTTTTTGTTTGCAAACTATTAACCCTCTGTTTAAACTTTAAAAAATCCGCACTTGATATTCCTTTTGTAGAGGCTATCTGTTCAAGCTGATTTAGTGTAAGTCCTTTTTCTTGCGCACTCTCCCAATACGCAGACACCTGACTGTCAGACATTTTATCTACATTAGATATATCATTAATATTTTGTGAAATTGATATTTCTGATATACTAAATAAAATTATTGTTAAAAAAAATAATATTTGTGATCTTTTCATTTCTATAGATTTCAATTTAAATATGCTGTTTTAATAACAACATACTATATTTTATAAAACGGGTGTGATGCTTGTGCTTTTTTTGCAAATGTATGATATTCTCCCTTTAAACCAATAGGTTGTGCGTTTCTTATTTCATGAACGATCTCTACTGCCTGCCTTGCCTCTTCTAACCCACAACCTTTATCATTTAATATATCTTGATAAACTTTTGTATGTAAATCAGTAAATCCTGAACTGAACTCGAGTTCCTCACCTTCAATTGTTATAGATCTATAAGTTCTCTGCCCTCTTTCTTTTATTTTTTCGGGAAGAACATCATAATTTATTGACAAGAACCAAAGTACTCTTGCTCTTTTAAATTCTAAATAACCAGATGCTCTATCATGAGTTTGTACGTGTACAACACTTTTCTCCACATCACCAAAAATCCATGCTAACATGTCAAAAAAATGAACACCTATATTTGTTGCTATACCCCCAGATTTTGAGCTATCTCCTTTCCACGAAGTATAATACCAATTACCTCTTGAGGTTAGGTACGTTAGGTCAATATCAAAGATTTTATCTTTAGGAGCAGCATCCACTTTAGCTTTTAATGCAATAATACTAGGATGTAATCTTAATTGTAAAATATTCCAAATTCTTTGACCAGATTCTTTTTCCATTTTTTGAAGTGCATCTATGTTCCATGGATTTAATACTAATGGTTTTTCACAAATAGCATCAGCACCTCTTCTTAACGCCATTCTTATATGAGAATCATGTAAATAATTTGGCGTACAAACACTTACATAATCTAATAAAACACCTTTTTCATATTTTAATTTTTCTAAATGCCTATCAAACCTTTCTGGCTCGGTAAAAAAATTTGCATTTGGAAAATAACTATCCATAATACCTACACTATCAAACCTATCTAAAGCTGCTATTAAAGTATTATTAGTCTCTTTAATTGCTTTTAAATGCCTGGGCGCTATGTAGCCAGAAGCTCCTATTAATGCAAAGTTTTTCATTTAAATCTTACTGATTTTTAGCATGCTAATATACTGTTTTTAATTTCTATTTTCCTATTTGACAATACTCGAATCCTTGCTCTTCTAATCTAAAAGAGTTATACTGATTTCTAGCATCAAAAATGATATTCCTTTTTAACTCTTTTTTTAGCTGATTAAAATTTGGTGCTCTAAACTCTTTCCATTCTGTTAACAAAATTAAAGCATCAGAATTTTTTACAACTTCATACTTTTCTTTACCGTAAAAAACATCTAAGTTTTTGAGGTATATTTCTTTAGCCTCAATCATGGCTTTTGGGTCGTATGCTTTAACTTTTGCTCCTTTTTTTATCAATTCAGAAATTATATAAATTGATGGCGCTTCTCTCATATCATTAGTTTCAGGCTTAAATGACAACCCCCAAATTGCAAATGTAAAACCTGTTAAATCTTCACCAAATCTGTTTGTAATCTTTTTTAAAAAATGTTTTTTCTGATTTATATTAACTTCATTTACTGATGAAATTAACGACGGATTATACCCATTTTCTATACCTATTTGTATTAAAGCTGAAATATCTTTCGGAAAACAAGTACCTCCATAACCAATTCCTGGATAAATAAAATTATAACCAATACGAGAATCTGAACCAATACCAACTCTTACTTTGTTAACATCTGCTCCAACTTTCTCACAAATGTTTGCTATTTCATTTATAAATGAAATTTTTGTAGCTAACATGGCGTTGGCTGCATACTTTGTCATTTCCGCAGAAGCAATATCCATTGATATAAAGCGATCATGTGTTCTAAAAAAAGGACTATATAATTGTTTCATCCGATCAAAAACATCTTCATCTTCTGCCCCTATTACAACTCTATCAGGTTTCATAAAATCGTTAACAGCTGCTCCTTCTTTTAAAAACTCTGGATTAGAAACTACATCAAAAGAAATATCTAAATTTCTTTTTTGAATTTCATTAGTTATTATTTCTTTTATTTTAAAAGTAGTTCCTACCGGCACTGTAGATTTTGAAACAATTATTTTATGGGAATTTATATTTTCTCCTAATGTTTTTGCTACTTTATAAACAGCCGATAAATCCGCCGTTCCATCTACTTTCATTGGAGTACCTACCGCAATAAAAATTATATCAGAATTATGAATCGCTGCTTCAACTTTAGTTGTAAAAAAAAGACTTTTATTTAAATTATTATGAACCAATTCTTTTAATCCAGGTTCATAAATTGGCAAAATACCTTTGTTTAAATCAGCTATTTTTTCTTGATTTAAATCAACACATGTAACATTACTTCCCGTTTCAGAAAAACACACACCTGTAACTAATCCAACATAACCTGTACCTATAACAGTTATTTTCATGTTTTTAAACTATTTTTTTTTACAATCTACACTAAAGACTTTTATCTTTAGTCTTTTTTGAAACTGCATTTTTCACATCGTATACTACAGATTTCTCTTTTAGTAAAGAAGGAAAATTTAACTCTTTAAATTCATCATGCGCAACTGTTAATATTATCGCGTCAAACCTCTTTATTGGAAGCGTTTTTGTAGAAACCAACTCATATTCTTTAAAGACTTCTTTTTTGTTTGCCCAAGGATCATAAATAACAACATTTGTACCAAACTCTTTAAGAGAAGCAACTACATCAACCACTTTTGTATTTCTAACATCTGGACAGTTTTCTTTAAAAGTAATCCCTAAAACCAACACCTCAGCATCTTTAACTGGAACGTCTTTTTTAATCATTAGTTTTACAACTTCAGATGCTACATATTCTCCCATACTATCATTTAGGCGTCTACCAGCCAAAATAATTTCTGGATTATACCCATATTCCTGTGCTTTTTGTGCTAAATAATAAGGATCTACACCAATACAATGACCACCAACTAAACCTGGCTTAAACGGCAAAAAATTCCATTTTGTACCAGCAGCTTCCAAAACATCGTGTGTATTAATATCCATTAACCCAAATATTTTAGCCAACTCATTCACAAAAGCTATGTTTATATCTCTTTGCGAGTTTTCTATTACTTTGGCAGCTTCAGCAACTTTAATTGTAGGTGCTAAATATGTACCAGCAGTAATAACCGACTTATACAAAGCATCTACTTTTTCCCCAATTTCAGGAGTAGATCCGGAAGTTACTTTTAATATTTTATCTACCGTATGCTCCTTATCTCCTGGATTTATACGTTCTGGTGAATAACCTGCAAAAAAATCTTTATTAAAAATTAATCCTGATGATTTCTCTAAAACCGGCACACATTCTTCTTCTGTTGCCCCAGGATAAACAGTAGATTCATAAATAACAATATCTTCTTTTTTTAAAACGCTACCTACAGTTTCACTTGCTTTTATTAATGAAGTTAATACTGGTTTATTATTACTATCTACAGGTGTTGGAACTGTAATTATAAAATAATTACAATCTGCAATATCTTCCGAAGAAGTTGTACAAAACAACCCGTTTTCATTTGAAATTCTTTTCACTAAAACTGACTGTAATAAATCGTCTTCTAATTCTAAAGTTGTATCGGAACCTTTCATTATAGACGTTACTCGTTCTTTATTAATATCAAATCCAATTACTGAATACTTTGTAGCAAACAATCTTGCTAATGGTAATCCAACATATCCTAGCCCAATAATAGCTATTTTTGGTTTATTCATTCTATTATAAGTTATTCCAATACCATTTTACAGCTTCTTTTAATCCTTCTTGCAAAGAAAACTGTGGATTGTAATTTAATATTTTTTTTGCTTTATCTACACTTGCTAAAGAATGCGGGATATCTCCAACGCGATTTGGGCCGTGGTTTACATTAATATTCGATATAGTTTCATCGAATTCTGAAAGATATTCTTTTAAATATCCAACTAAATCATTTAATGTATTTCTTTCTCCATAAGCTACATTATAAACAGTATTAATAGCGTCTGGATTTGTAGTAATTAAAGATAATATATTTGCTTGAATTACATTATCAATATAGGTAAAATCACGTGAAAAATTTCCATCACCATTAATTGTTGGAGATTCGCCTTTCATAAATTGCTTAACAAATTTAGGAATTACTGCTGCGTATGCTCCTTCAGGGTCTTGTTTTCTACCAAAAACATTAAAATACCGTAAACCTATAGTTTCTAAACCATAGTTTTTTGCAAAAACATCCGCATATAATTCGTTTACATATTTTGTAATAGCATATGGAGAAAGTGGCTTACCTATTGTTTCTTCTACTTTTGGCAAATCTTTAGAATCTCCATAAGTTGATGAACTTGCGGCGTAAACAAAACGTTTTACACTTGCTTCTTTTGATGCAACAAGCATATTTAAGAAACCACTAACATTTACATCATTTGAAGTAATTGGGTCATTAATTGAACGAGGAACAGATCCTAAAGCAGCTTGATGCAAAACAAAGTCAACACCTTTAACCGCTTTTTTACAATCTTCTAAATTTCTAATATCTCCTTTTATTAAGGTAAAACTATCATTCTTAAACAAATCAATGATATTTACTTCTTTACCAGTAGAGAAATTGTCTAAGCAAATTACTTTGTTATTCTTTTCTAATAAAACCTCACAAAGATTAGAACCTATAAAACCAGCTCCACCGGTTACAAGAATTATCTTTTCTGAAAGGTTTATGTTCATATATATTTTTTTAAAATTCTTTTGATAAGATATCAAAAATACAAAAAAGAATGAAGAATTATACTTAAAATAAAAAAGTCCTTGATACAATATCAAGGACTCTTAGTTGTGGGCAATGAGGGATTCGAACCCCCGACCCCCTCGGTGTAAACGAGGTGCTCTGAACCAACTGAGCTAATTGCCCGATTTATATTTTAATTCCTAATCTGGAAAGGAATCTTGTGGGCAATGAGGGATTCGAACCCCCGACCCCCTCGGTGTAAACGAGGTGCTCTGAACCAACTGAGCTAATTGCCCTCAATTGCGGATGCAAATATAAGAGAGTTTTATAAATTGACAATATTTTTCTTGTTTTTTTACAAAATTTCCGCCACAACAAAAGTACTACCTCCAATATAAATAAGGTCTTCCTTGTTTGCTGACAACAATGCTCTCTTATAAGCTTCATTTACAGAGAGAAAGCTTTTGCCTTTTAAAGAAAACCTAAACGCATTTGTTTTTAATATTTCCTCATCCAAACCTCTTGGTATATTCGGTTTGCAAAAATAATAGGTTGCTTCTTTAGGAAATAATGGTAAAACCGCTTCTAAATCTTTATCTGAAACAACACCTAAAACAATATGTAGTTCTTTTTTTTCTTGTTGCTGTAATTGTTCTAAAGTATATTTTAAGCCTTCTTTATTGTGTGCAGTATCACAAACTACAGTTGGCTTTCTTTGTAAAATTTGCCAACGTCCTTTTAAATTTGTGTTTTTTACTACATTTAGAAGTCCTTTTTTTATGTTTATATGTAAAACTTTAAATTCCTTTAATTGCTGAATAGCTGCAACTACAGTTTTTATGTTTTTTTGTTGGTAACTCCCAAGTAAATCTGTTTTGTAGCTTTCTTTTATTTCTTCTGAAGCAAAAATAATTTCAGATTGGCATTCTTCCGCTTTAGCTAGAAAAACATCTTTAACTTCTTTTTGATATTCTCCGATAACAACAGGAACATTTGGCTTTATAATCCCTGCTTTTTCAAAGGCTATTTCTGGTAAGGTTTCTCCTAAAAACTGTGTGTGATCTAATCCTATATTAGTAATTACTGAAATTTCTGGTGTAATAATATTTGTTGAATCTAATCTCCCACCTAAACCGACTTCAATAATGGCAATGTCAACTTTTTCTTGAGCGAAATAATTAAATGCCATTCCAACTGTCATTTCAAAGAAAGATAATTGTTGTTCTTCTAAAAATTCTTTATTTCTTGTTATAAATGATGAAACTTTACGCTTCGGAATTTCCTTGCCGTTAATTCTTATTCGCTCAGTAAAATTCTTTAAATGTGGTGATGTATACAAACCAACTTTATAACCTGCTTCTTGTAAAATTGATGCCAACATGTGGCTTGTAGAACCCTTTCCGTTTGTACCACCAACATGAATTGATTTAAACTTTTTATCAGGAAAATCTAATTCTTCTGAAAACGCTATTATATTGGTTAAATCTTTTTTGAATGCTGTTTTACCCTGTCTTTGATACATTGGTAATTGAGCAAACATCCAATCTAAGGTTTGTTGGTAAGTCATTTTTTATTTCTTTTCAAAAGATAGTTTTAAAAATCAGATTCCTGCTCTCGCAGGAATGACAGATACACAAATGTAAGTGTTTATTTAGATAATGAGAACTTATAGATTATAGTTCCTTTTTGCTTAATTGGTGCATTTCCATCAGCATTCCATTTTGTTTTTAACGCAGCTTCTTGTGCAGGTTTCAATAAACACGGAGCTGTATTTGTTGACCCTTTTACTCCCGGGACAGCTTTAATTACACGCCCATTATTATCAACTTCTATACTAACAACAACAGTTCCTTCTTCTTGACAATCTGGTTTTTGAATGGGTTTAGATAATGCTTTTCTTCCTGATAAATTATAGTTTCCTCCAGAACCACTTCCTGAATTTCCATAATACTTATTAGAATTAGGATCTCCGTTTTCATTTCCTTTTACACCAGGTTTGTCATCATCTCCTTCACCTTTTGGTGCTCCATCAGATGAATTACCATTTAACAAATTATCTAATGCATTTTGTGCTTCTTTAGATGGTTTTGGTTTTGGCTTCTCTTTTGGAACCTCTTTTTTAGGCTCTTCTTTTACAGGTTCTTTAGGTGTTTCCTTTGGTATTTCTTTTACTTTTTCAACAACAGGAACATCTTCTGCTGTATCGTCAGTAATTATTTCTTCTTTAATTATTTCCTTCGGAATTTCTTTTACTTCCTCAACAACTTGTTCTTCTAATTTTTGTTCGGTTGGTTGTGCTTTAGTTTTTTCAACTGGCTCTCCACTTCCAACTTCTGAAGTTCCAAAATTAATTGCAAGACCATATTCTTCTGGTGGATCAAGATATTTCATTCCAAAAGAAAAAATAACATATAACATTAATAACAACAGAATTGAAGTTATTACTGCTGATTTACGTTTATGTTTTGTGTTCAGAATTGTCATATTTATTTTTAAGATTCCTGCCTTCACAGGAATGACAGAAAGTTATTTACCTTTTACAGCTAAAATCATTTTTAGTTTATTCTTGTTAGCAATGTCTATTACTTTCATTACGTTTTTATATGGAACATCTTTATCACCACGAATTACAATTGTTTTCTTTTTATCGGCTCCAACTGAATTTAGCAATTTTTGTTCCAAGTTAGCTAAACTAACTTTAGTTTTATCTATATAAAATGTTGAATTCTTAGAAATTGTTACAGCAACCGCAGTTTGATTCTCGGTTTTCCCGCCAGCTTTTGGCAATAAAACGTCAATTGCGCTTACTGTTACCAAAGTTGATGTTAGCATAAAAAAGATTAACAGCAAAAAAACAATATCTGTCATTGACGACATATTGAAATTAGGGTTTACTTTATTTCTTCCTCGTAAATTCATTCGTTTAAATGTTTATTCGTTTATCTGTTTAAAAGGTTTATTTGTTAAACAAACTAACTGTGCTACTGAATACTGCTTACTGTTTACTTTTTAAACCGGTTCGTTTAGTAAATCTAAAAACTCTACAGATTTTGCTTCCATCTGATACACAACTTTGTCGGTTCTTACCACCAAGTGATTGTATGTTATGTAGGCAATAATACCTACAATTAAACCTGCAACTGTTGTTGTCATTGCTGTATATAATCCGTCGGAAAGTAATTTAATATCTATTTGTCCGCCAGCATTTGCAATTTCATGTATAGCGACAATCATACCAATTACGGTTCCTAAAAAACCAATCATTGGTGCAGCTCCTGCAATTGTTGCTAAAACAGAAACGTTTCTCTCTAATTGATATACTTCTAATTTCCCTGCATTTCCAATTGCTGTATTTATGTCTTCTAAAGGTTTACCAATTCTAGAAATTCCTTTTCCTATTAAATTTGCTGTTGGAGTTTTTGTAGTATCACATAAAGCTTTTGCGGCTTCTAATTTTCCATTAGAAACGTAATCTTTAATTTGATTCATAAAGTTTTTATCAACTTTTGAAGCTGCTTTTATGGCGAAAAATCGTTCGAAATAGATATATAATGCAACGGCCAACAATACAAACAATATTGTTATTATTATTTGACCTCCAATTCCGCCATCCATAATTAAATTATAAATAGACAGTGTTTTTTCTTCAGATACTACTTCTTCTAACAAATCTTGATTTTCTTGAATAAATGAGATCATTAATTAGTGTTTTTGTTCTTTATAGTTAACGACTTTCTTTTTTTAAAATTGTTTTAAAATGAAACCTGATAAGTTTTTTATGCTTATCAGGTTTTATTTTAATGCGCTATTTCTTTTGCGTTAGGGATTGAATGGCATGTTTGAGCTCTTTTTTACTTTTTTCTAGTAAAAAAAGCGAGTAATGAAAGCCCGCCCGAACGCCCTAATTATTATTTTATATTAATGTTCTAATCCCCATAAAGGCAACTGAACCTACTACAAAACCGATTAAAGCTAACCAAGATATTTTTTTAAGGTACCAGAAAAAATCTATTTTTTCCATTCCCATTGCAACTACTCCGGCAGCTGAACCTATAATTAACATAGAACCTCCTGTTCCAGCAGCAAAAGCAATAAAGTGCCATAATTCATTATCGATAGATTCTGTAAACATACCTAAACTTGCTGCTACTAATGGTACGTTGTCTATTACTGCAGAACCAACTCCTAGTAACATTACCACTAAATCTGACACGCCTTCTCCGTGTAATTCTGTTCCCATCATTGGTATTGTTTCTTTTAAGTTTTGTGCAAAACCAAAAAGGATACCTAAAGATTCTAAAGCTGCAACTGCCATTAAAATTCCTAAGAAAAATAAAATACTTGGCATTTCAATTTTAGAAAGCGAACTGTGTACTGGACTATGGTGTGCGTGCTCTTCATGCCCAACTGCTTCTTCTCCTTCTACACTTGAAATTGAGAATTTAGATCTACTATAAATTTCTGCAAAAGTTGCTACTACGGCAAGTGACAACATCATACCAACATAAGGTGGTAAGTGAGTTGCTGTTTTAAAGAATGGCACAAAAACAATCATCCCTAGACCTAAATACAACATTCTTGCGCTATTTGGTCCTGGTTTACTAGTATCACTTTCATCTACTTCTATATCTCCTTGAAAAGCAGATAATCTTGATGCAATTACTGTTGGAACAATCATACATAATAATGATGGTATAAATAAGTATATAAATAACATTCCTGCACTTACTTTTTTACCAATCCACAACATTGTTGTTGTTACATCTCCAATTGGAGACCACGCTCCACCAGCATTAGCCGCAATAATTATTAAACCTGCAAACCAAATACGGTCTTCTCTCTTTTTAACTATTTTTTGAAGAATAGAAATAAGTACAATTGTTGCTGTTAAGTTGTCTATAATTGCTGATAAAACAAAAGCAAGAATACAGAACATCCACAATAATTTCTTTTTACTTTTAAAGTTAACATAACTTTTAATTGTAGAAAATCCATCGAAATAATCAATAATTTCTACAATTGTCATTGCTCCTAATAAGAACACTAAAATTTCTGCAGTTTTTCCTAAATGATGCAATAATGTTTCTTCCATTAAGTGCATTTTACCATCATGGTTTAATGATGTGTATGCATCTGTTAGTAAACTATGACTGCTAGAATCGAACCATTGAGTAAAACCATCTACGCCAACTGCTACCATTGCCCAACAAATAGCCATCATTGCTAAAGCTGGAATCAATTTGTCTAGTTTTAAATTGTGTTCTAATGTAATGGCTAAATAACCAAGTACAAAAATTAAAATAATAAATGCTTCCATTTGTGTTTGTTTAGATTAGTTGTTTTAATGCTATTTCGAAAGCTGTTTTACAGATTTCTTGTTTACTATTGTTTTTTTGATGTGTTTTAACCAAAGCTTTTCTAATAGTTTCTGATGTATCATCAAAAATCTCTTGATCTATCATTGGTAATGCTACTCTTGATTCCATAAAATATGCAAAAACACGAGCTATACCACAGTTAGATATAAAGTCCGGTAATAAACTTAAATGTTTGTCGGTATATTCCATAATTGGTCCAAAGAAAATTTCTTTGTCTGCAAAAGGTACATTTGCTCCTGGAGAAATTACTTCTAAACCAGTGTCAATCATTTGTTGAACTTGATTTTCAGAAACTAACCTTGAAGCTGCAGCTGGAACAAAAATTTCTGCTGGTAAAGACCAAATTTTTTCATTTATTTCTTCAAAAGAAATCATGTTATCTGCAACTAATTTGTTACCGTCTTTTCCTAAGAACAAATCAGTCATTTCTTGCATTGTAAAGCCTTCTTCATTTATTAAACCACCATCGCGATCAATAATTCCAACAACTTTTGCACCTAATTGTGTTAAGTAATATGCTGCCGCAGAACCAACATTACCAAAACCTTGTACTATTGCTCTTTTACCAACAATATTTCCTCCGTAAATGTTATAATAATGTTTAACAGCTTCGGCAACACCGTAACCGGTTAACATATCTGCAACTGTATATTTTCTACTTAAATCTGGTGAGAATTTCTTATCCTCTATAATTTTAATTACACCTTGGCGTAACTGTCCAATTCTATTAATTTTATCAGCTTCAGTTGGTTTAAAGTGACCGTTAAAAATTCCTTCTTGTGGATGCCAAACACCACAATCTTCCGTAATTGGAATTACATCTTTATCGGCATCTACATTTAAATCCCCTCCTGTTCCGTAATAATGTTTAAGTAACGGAGTTACAGCTTTGTACCATCGTTCTAAAACACCTCTTTTTCTTGGGTCATTTGGATCAAAGTTAATACCTGATTTTGCTCCACCAATTGCTGGTCCAGAAACGGTAAATTTAACCTCCATTGTTTTGGCTAAAGATAAAACTTCATTCATATCCAAGCCTTTTCTCATACGTGTTCCACCACCTGCGGCTCCACCACGTAGAGAATTTATTACAGTCCAACCTTCTGCTTCTGTTTCTGGATCTTTCCAATTAAAAACTATTTCTGGTTGTTTGTTTTCGTATTTTTTAAGTAATTCTTTCATTTTTAAATTTTGATGATTATTTCAACTTTAGTTTTTCTTCTCTTTCAATTATTTATTTCTTACCTAAAAAAGTTAAAGTTGATTCATGCTATAAAATGATTTTGGTTAATTTACTTTGTTCCTAACAAACTTACTGTAAAAAAATGAAGGTTCAAATAATTTACTTTAAAATTCTTTTGGTGTAAATATTTTACCAGAAGAGTGATTTTTTTCAGCTCCAGTTACACTCATTAAACAATTAACCTGATTATCAACACGTAACAAACCTAAAAAAGCAAAAACCAATGCTTCTTTAAAATTAATTAGCTCTTTAGATGGAATAATCATTTCAATATTTTTATTTTGATTGATTTTTTTGATTAAATACTCATTAAAAGCACCACCTCCTGTAACTAAAACTGTTGCATTTTTAGGAAACACTTTTGCAATTGCCCAAGCTGCATGATCTGTAAAAGTTCTTAAAATGTCTTGTGGTTTTCTGCTTGAAGATTCTAATCTTGGTATAATTTCTTTTAAAACCCACTCTAAACCCAAAGATTTTGGTGGTTTTACTTTATAATAATCTAACATTCTTAAATTGGATTCTAGTTGCATTAAAAATGTTCCTCTTGAAGCAGTTATTCCTTTATCATCATATTCTAAACCTAATTTTTGAGCATATCTATTTAAAACAATATTTACAGGACAAATATCAAAAGCAATTCTTTTATCGTCTTGCTTAAAAGAAACATTTGCAAACCCTCCAAGATTTAAACAATAATCATATTCAGCAAACAATAACTCATCTCCAATTGGTACTAAAGGTGCACCTTGACCACCAAGTTCTACATCTTGCGTTCTAAAATCACAAACTACTTTCTGTTTGGTTAAATCTGCCATAATTTGTCCATTTCCAACCTGTAAAGTAATTCCTTTATCAGGTTGATGTAAAACCGTGTGTCCGTGAGAAGCAATAAAATCAATTACTTCAATTGAAAATTTAGCAATAAAGTTATTTATTTTTTCAGCAAGTAATGTTCCATAAGATATATCAAGCTCTATTAATGCATTTTCTGAAAATGAAATTGCATTTTGTAATAGTTTTTTCCATTCTTCTGAATAAGAAACTGTATTACAATGAACAATATTGAAGTTTTTATAATCCTGATTATCAAACTTAACATACACTAAATCTACACCGTCTAGCGACGTTCCAGACATAACTCCTATTGCAAAAACTTCATTTTTAATCATATTAGTAAAAATAAGAAATCTCTACTAAAAATATGCTACGAAATCGATATCTTTGCATTCGAAAATTACGAATTAAATTAGATACAAACATGGATTTTAGTTTATCAGAAGAACATATAATGATTCGCGATGCCGCGAGAGATTTTGCACAAACAGAATTATTACCTGGAGTTATTGAAAGAGATAACGCACAAACCTTCCCTAACGAATTGGTTAGAAAAATGGGAGATTTAGGTTTTATGGGAATAATGGTTGATCCAAAATACGGCGGAAGCGGGATGGATGCAATTTCTTACGTATTAATTATGGAAGAATTATCTAAAATAGACGCATCCGCATCTGTTATGGTTTCTGTAAATAATTCATTGGTTTGTTACGGTTTAGAATCTTACGGTTCTGAAGCTCAAAAACAAAAATACTTAACAAAATTAGCTACTGGAGAGCAAATCGGAGCATTTTGTTTATCGGAACCAGAAGCAGGTTCAGACGCAACTTCTCAATCTACAACTGCTGAAGATAAAGGAGATTATTACTTATTAAACGGAACAAAAAACTGGATTACCAATGGTGGTCGTGCAGGTGTTTATTTAGTAATTGCACAAACTGATAGAGAAAAAGGACACAGAGGAATCAATGCTTTTATCGTTGAAAAAGGCATGGAAGGTTTCCATATTGGTCCTAAAGAAGATAAATTGGGAATCCGTGGAAGTGATACTCATACTTTACAATTTAACGACGTAAAAGTTCCTAAAGAAAATAGAATTGGTGAAGACGGATTTGGATTCAAATTCGCGATGAAAACACTTTCTGGAGGTAGAATTGGTATTGCTGCACAAGCATTAGGTATTGCTGCAGGAGCGTATGAATTAGCTTTAAAATATTCAAAAGAGCGTAAAGCATTTGGAACAGAAATCTGTAATCATCAAGCAATTGCCTTTAAATTGGCAGATATGCACACAGAAATCGAAGCTGCAAGAATGTTGGTTATGAGAGCTGCTTGGGATAAAGATCAAGGAAATAATTACGATATGTCTTCTGCAATGGCAAAATTATACGCATCAAAAGTTGCTATGGAGCACACTGTAGAAGCCGTTCAAATTCATGGAGGAAACGGTTTTGTAAAAGAATACCACGTTGAGCGTTTAATGCGTGATGCAAAAATTACTCAGATTTATGAAGGAACTTCAGAAATTCAGAAAATTGTAATTTCAAGAGGTGTTATCAAAGGATAATTAAACACTCTTTATAATATAAAAAAGTCCATCATTAATTTGATGGACTTTTTTTATGGCGTTACCACAAGGGTCGCGCTTTCCGTACTCGCTTTTTGCTCATCCTTCACAAAAGAGCTCAAACAAAACTTCAATCGCTAACGCGGGCGTACTTGCTAATTATTTTTCAAATTCGATATTATGTAAATGCAAACCAGATGCTGGCGCAATATTTTTTAAAAAGTCAATAGTATTATTAGGTTCAAGACTTTGTTTAATAAACTCTAAATCAAACTCACCTTTGCCTAAATCGTGTAAAGCTCCCATAATTAAACGAATCTGATTTCTTAAAAAACCACTTCCTTTAACAATTAAAACAAAACTCTCTTTAGGAAAAAACGAAGCTGTTATTTCAGTATTCTTTTCAATACTACAAAAAACAATTTCTCTATTCACTTTAGTTTCAGCAGAAGGTTTGGTACAATAGTTTGTAAAATCATGAAATCCAACAAACAACTCTGCACCTTTTTTCATTAGTTCAATATCCAATTGCTCTCTAAATCGATTTAAAAACGGAGCTGCAAATGGATGATTCTTTTCACCAAAAGAAAAGTAATATCGATATTCTTTAACTTTAGGATGATTGATAACATTAAATTTTTTGTCTATGTTTTCAATCTTTAAAGCTCGCATATCACTTGGAGCATTATGATTAAAATCAGTCATAAACTGATTAAAATCAACTTCTACATCAATAAATAACTGAAAGGCAAAATAATTTGCTGAAACTCTTGCATCAGTTCTACCAACACCAAGGCTTTTAAGCCGAATATCTTTATAAATAAACTTTAGTGTTTTATCTAAAAAAAGATGTCCTGTTTTTAAATTAGGTTGTTTTTGCCAACCATGAAATCTAAACCCTAAATATTGGATGGTTACTAAATACGTATGCTTATAATTCATTTTTTAAAAATAAGGAAAGTTTAGCGCAAAAAAAAAGCTCTTAGTTAATTTAACTAAGAGCTTTAAAAGCAAGGCAACGACCTACTCTCCCACCTATTGGCAGTACCATCGGCGCAAATGGGCTTAACTTCTCTGTTCGGAATGGTAAGAGGTGAGCCCCATCGCTATAATCACCTTAAAATGTTCAGTATATTTCAACTGTATAAGTTGACATAAAAGTAAAATAATATCATAAATTATCAAAGAGTTTCGTCTCCCTTCCGAAGAAGGGAAACCTACATAAGCCTATGGGTTATTAGTACTACTCGGCTACATGCATTACTGCACTTACACCTATAGCCTATCAACGTAGTAATCTCCTACGACCCTTTAAAGAAATCTCATCTTGTGGTGGGTTTCGCGCTTATATGCTTTCAGCGCTTATCCCTTCCCGACGTAGCTACCCAGCAATGCTCCTGGCGGAACAACTGGTACACCAGCGGTCAGTTCAACTCGGTCCTCTCGTACTAAAGTCAAATCCACTCAAATTTCTAACGCCCACAGCAGATAGAGACCGAACTGTCTCACGACGTTCTGAACCCAGCTCGCGTGCCACTTTAATGGGCGAACAGCCCAACCCTTGGGACCTTCTCCAGCCCCAGGATGTGACGAGCCGACATCGAGGTGCCAAACCCCCCCGTCGATGTGAGCTCTTGGGGGAGATCAGCCTGTTATCCCCGGAGTACCTTTTATCCTTTGAGCGATGGCCCTTCCATGCGGAACCACCGGATCACTATGCTCTACTTTCGTACCTGATCGACCTGTATGTCTCTCAGTCAAGCTCCCTTATGCCATTGCACTCTACGCACGGTTACCAAGCGTACTGAGGGAACCTTTAGAAGCCTCCGTTACTCTTTTGGAGGCGACCACCCCAGTCAAACTACCCACCACGCACTGTTCTCATTGCTGAGTTAGACTCTAGATAAGCAAAGGGTGGTATTTCAAGGACAACTCCACAACGCCTAGCGACGCCGCTTCAAAGTCTCCCACCTATCCTACACATTACTTATCCAAAACCAATACGAAGCTATAGTAAAGGTTCACGGGGTCTTTTCGTCCCGCTGCGGGTAATCGGCATCTTCACCGATACTACAATTTCACCGAGCTCATGGCTGAGACAGTGTCCAGATCGTTGCACCATTCGTGCAGGTCGGAACTTACCCGACAAGGAATTTCGCTACCTTAGGACCGTTATAGTTACGGCCGCCGTTTACTGGGGCTTCATTTGATTGCTTCGCCGAAGCTAACAACTCCACTTAACCTTCCAGCACCGGGCAGGTGTCAGGCCTTATACATCATCTTTCAATTTAGCAAAGCCCTGTGTTTTTGATAAACAGTCGCCTGGACCTTTTCACTGCGGCCACGCCGAAGCGTGGCGACCCTTCTCCCGAAGTTACGGGTCTATTTTGCCTAGTTCCTTAGCCATGAATCTCTCGAGCACCTTAGAATTCTCATCCCAACTACCTGTGTCGGTTTACGGTACGGGTTCTTATAATCTGAAGTTTAGAGGTTTTTCTTGGAAGCCTTTACACACACTCCACGCAGCCGAAGCCTTGTGGTACTTTCCTAATTCAGCTAGACTGGCGGATTTGCCTACCAATCTAATACCTACTTAGTTAAACGTACTATTCCGTCAGTACGCGGTGTTTTCATTACTCCGTCACCCCATCACAATTATAAGAAGTACAGAAATATTAATCTGTTGTCCATCCACTACCCCTTTCGGGTTCGCGTTAGGTCCCGACTAACCCTCAGCTGATTAGCATCGCTGAGGAAACCTTAGTCTTTCGGTGTGCGGGTTTCTCGCCCGCATTATCGTTACTTATGCCTACATTTTCTTTTCTATGCGTTCCAGCATACCTTACAGTACACCTTCTACACCCATAGAATGCTCCCCTACCACTTATACTTAGTATAAATCCATAGCTTCGGTAATATGTTTATGCCCGATTATTATCCATGCAAAACCGCTCGACTAGTGAGCTGTTACGCACTCTTTAAATGAATGGCTGCTTCCAAGCCAACATCCTAGCTGTCTAAGCAGTTTCACCTCGTTAGTTCAACTTAACATATATTTGGGGACCTTAGCTGATGGTCTGGGTTCTTTCCCTCTCGGACATGGACCTTAGCACCCATGCCCTCACTGCTGAGTAACATTTTATAGCATTCGGAGTTTGTCAGGAATTGGTAGGCGGTGAAGCCCCCGCATCCAATCAGTAGCTCTACCTCTATAAAACTTTCGCTCAACGCTGCACCTAAATGCATTTCGGGGAGTACGAGCTATTTCCGAGTTTGATTGGCCTTTCACCCCT